>CALVYD010000012.1 GCA_944371995.1 uncultured Bacilli bacterium | reverse complement strand
TAACACTTCGTCGATACTTACGCGTGTAAGGGACTTTCACCCTCTAGATATATGCCATGCACGGCACACACAAAAAAGATAGGCCTAAATTCGCCTATCTTGTAAGCTAACTATACTTATTTGTTGTTGTAGCTTCCACTAACTTGGTTCATTCCGTTTTGAACTAAACGTCTAGTAATTTCACCACCAACTGTACCATTAGCACGGCTAGTAGCATCTGGTCCTAAATTAACACCAAATTCATTAGCTATTTCATATTTCATTTTATCGATAGCTTGTTTAGCACCAGGAACTCTCATTTTCATAGTAGAATTCTTTGAGTTATTCATTTCATTCACCTCCTACATTCATAGGTTGTGAATTTTTTCTAAAATCATACCTAAAATTAATTGGTAAATTATAACAAATCAGAAAATTCACTATCTTCTTCTTTAACAACAATCGTATTGACATCATCAACAGCATTTTGAATTAAAGACTCATATTCAAATTTACTTTCTTCTTTTAAAGCTTGTTCTAAAGTAGGATTAATCACAGGATGTTTTGGAACAAATACTGTACAACAATCTTCAAATGGTAAAATACTAATATTATAAGTATCTATTTTTTTTGCAATATCAATAATTTCTAATTTATCAAAACAAGCAACAGGACGAATAACTGGCATAGAGGTAACTTCATTAATAACACTCATACTAGTTAAAGTCTGAGAAGCAACTTGTCCAATAGATTCTCCATTAATAATAACAAGTCCATGATATTTATTTGCTAATTTTTCCATAATACGATACATCATACGACGCATAATAGTAATACAATAGTTAGGATGACAGTTTTTATAAATTTCTTCTTGAATTTTTGTAAAATTGACAACATGTAAATGAATCTCATCACTATATTTTGCTAATTTTTTAGAAAGTTCAACTACTTTATTCCTAGCTTCTAAACTAGTATGAGGAATAGCCTCAAAATAAACACAGTCAATAGGAATTCCACGCTTCATAGCTAAATAACCAGCAACAGGAGAGTCAATTCCACCAGATAGCATCAACATTCCTTTAGGTTGACTACCAATAGGATAACCACCACAGCCATGATATTCATTAAAATAAATATAACTATGTCCTTCTCTAACTTCTACTTTAATAAATAATTCTGGATGATGTACATCAACAGTAACACCATCTTTATTTTTTAAAACGATACTACCAAGAATACGATTCATCTCTTGACTATGAACGGGAAAACTCTTATCGCTTCTTTTTGTTTCCACTTTAAAAGTAGAAAAAGAAATATCCTGAACTAGTTGACAAACCATATCTTTAATAGCATCAATATTAGTATCGACAATATACGCAACATGATACATATGAATACCAAAAACACAATCTAGTTTTTCTTTAATAAAATGAAAGTCAGAATCTAAAAATTCAATATACATGCGACTACGATCTTTATAAATAGTAACGTCAAATTTTTTTAATTTATTTTTAATATTCTGATAAAGTGTATGAATAAAAAAATTACGATTACCTTTCTTTGTAGTAAGTTCCCCATATTTAATTAAAATAACCCTTTTCACTTAATCACCTCAATATCTCTAAGTATTTTATCAAAAAAAAAGATTTAAGTAAACTTAAATTTCTTTATTATCTTATATTCATTCTCTACATGAATATCACCCTTATATATACATAAAAAAGAAGAAATTAAATTCTTCTCAATCACTAACTTTCTTTATATAACGATACATAGTTTTTTCTTGAATAGATACATCCTCTGGAATCTCAGTAATATCCAAATACTCAGTACCATTTTTCTTATTATATTCATATAAAAAGATATCTTTTTCTAACCATTCTTCAAATACATCTTGTCCATCAACTTGATAATTATAAAAAACAGTTTCCTGATTGTCATTCTTATGTTTTTTAGATGACCATTCAGACGCCTGATAAATATCATATTCTTCATCGATAGTATTTTGATTATAAATTAAATAATTACCACACTCTAATGTAACAAATTTCTTATCATTATCTTTAATCTCAACCTTAGATAAATATGTATCACAAAACTTATCACCTTGAAAAGGATTCTTAACATCAGAATATAATTTAGAGTCTATAAGCTCTTGTAAATAATAAAGTTTTTTACTATCATCTTCCAAATAAAGATTAGAAACACTAAGTCCCAACATTTTAGCATTATATCTCATTACTTTATATTTCTCTGTATAATCTGTTTTAAACACGTAAGCAAGAGCAACAACAACAATAATAAGTAACATAACGCATATAGTAAGCATTTCATAAGCTCCAAACCCTTTTTTTCTTTTACTTATCATAAATCGCCAACAACTTTCTATAAATATTTTCATCTACTACAGAAACAGCTTTAATCGATATATCTAAAGCCTGTTTATATTCCCCTTTAAAAAACAAAGATTCTGCATCACTCAAACCCGAATCAACCTCATCATAAGTTGCTCGATAACGATTTCCAAATACAATTGCCATTTCCGCAAGTTGTGCAGTTTTAATCATCTCATTAGTAGTGTTATATAATTTTAAAACCAAATCTCTAGCCGTATCAACTCTTGTATTTAACGTCTTTATAACAATAGGCTTTCGCTCCAATTCTTTAATAACTTCTTCAATAGCTTCATTTGCTTCAGATAACTGCACAAAATAATTATTAGTAATAATAGGTAATTTATAACCACGCATTTTTTCTTTACATTGCTTCAAGAATACCTGTATTTCTTCTAACTGCTCTCTAGCTCGAACTTCATCATCATACATATTACCTAGAGATTTTAATGCTTGATCCAAATCATCTTCCATTTGTTTTAATCGCACTGTCAATTCTTCAATTTCTTTATGTAACATAGAATAAGGTGTAGATTTAGCTTCTACTTTAGCAAGTAACTTTTTATAATCATCATTAATCACAACTAAAATTTTATTAACTTCATGAATAGTCTCTACATCTTGATCATTTAAATCATACATACTTTTAATATCATCAAGTTGATTATATACTTCTTGAACAACCTTATTAGTCTTAGCTAACTTCTTTGAAAAATCAGTCTCTGTTTCTTCATATACTTTCCTAGATAATCTTTCTTTTTCAAAATCCACAAACAAAGAATCAAAATATTCAAGCATAGTTTTTAATTCAAACATACAGTCTTCCAAATTAAGAACTCTAATCTTATCCAAAATATGATCTATATTTTTCCTTGATTCCTCCAAATTATAATCAATATTTAAGTAATCTAAAGGATATTCTTGCTTTACCATATCATCATTTAACTCTTTAATTTCTTTCATTCTCGAAGGAATAATCTGCTTAGCCATCAATAATAAATCTGGAACTTCTTTAATAACAATACTAATATGATCAATCATAGCATCTAAAGCTTTAACAATATGTACAACTTCACTATATTCGTTTTTTTCCATGACTTTTTCAAAATCTAAAAATCTTCGCTCTATATTTTCAAGTTGTAACTCTATCGCTTCTTGCATTTCATCATACATTTGCTTATGATCCTGAAATTCTTTATTAAGCTCACGATACTTTGTCTTTAATTTAATAACAATAGCACGATATTTCTCTTCACTTAACGTAATCTCTTTTATCTCATCTAACAAATAATCAGCGGATTCACGAGCTTTATAAATCTCTAACTCTGCCTTAGCAAGACGATATAGACAAGTCTTATAGTCTCTTTTATCTATATAAATATCTAAATCAATCAACATATCATCAATTTTAGCTAATTTCTTTTCACGTAAATCATCAAATTGTTCTTGCCAGTCATTATATTTCTCTTCCATCTTATCATTTTTAATGATTGGCTCTACCTTAGATAATTCCAAAGAAACCGGAGTACTAGCAACCATGTTTTTAGCAACTTCCAACTCTTTTACTTGCTTACGATAACGATTGGTAATACCACGACGAATAAAGTGAAGTGCAACAATTACAATAATAATACAAATAACTAAATAAGAACCTAAAACTAAATACTGTCCTTGCATACTTCACCACCTTACGATATCTATTCATATTCTAACACAAAATACACATAAATTTCTACTATTTTATCAAAAATATAAAATTAAACAACAAGAAAAAAATTCCAAAAGAAAAAGACTAAGACATAAAAGTCAAAGCCTCTAGGTACAAATTATTTTGCCATAGAATTTGTCTCTACATAATTAGCAGTAGAACTATCTTGTAACATAGCAGATAATTCAGAGCTTCTAGCATCCCTAGTATTACCTAACACAACAAGAGCATCCTGCGTAGTATAATTAAGGCCATCCATCATAGATAAATTAAAGGCTTCCGTCTTATCTACAAAACCATTCTTTTGATAATCCCGAAACATATTCATAGCCATAATATCTGCCTGAAAATTTTCTTTTCTAACAGCATAAACGGTAGGGTTAATCATTCCATATAAATCTTCAGAAAAAGAACTACTTAAATCATCTAATCCTTTCATCGCTACAAGATATTTGTCACGAAATTCTGAATCAGAAAAATGAACATCAAGAATTTCACCATGTTGATAAGCACCTACTGCTCTATGAGCTAAATCTTCTACTGCTTTAAATGATTCTACTCTCATACCAACATAACTAACTAGCATATTCTTTAATATCTCTTTTTGCTCAGAACTAATATTTGGAATAGCATCAATTCTTTCCATATGTCGTTCACTAACTTCTACTCTATCTATTCTTCTTTGACCATCAATATCTAAATGTTGAATAGCATCTAGACTTTGTTGCATACCAGCAATAGAATTTCTCATTACCTCTTGTTGATCACGAGTATCAAGAGACTGATCCATATATTGATTAGTATCCATACTTAAATTAGTGGATTTCACATCTCTTTCTTTACTAGTAGTAAAACCTGCACTCGTTAACTGTTGTAATGACTTCCAAACATCTGGACTTAAATTTTTTTCGTTATCATAGTGAGAAAGTAAACTTCTAAGACTATCTAAAACTTGTTGTTCTCTAGTTGATAAACCTGCAACAGAATTTCGAAGTTCACTCATGTCTTTTGCCTGACTATCTAATCCAGAACTATAATCTCTAACTTTTCCAGAAGAAATAGCATAATCTAAAAAATAATTAGCAAGCTCTGTATAAGGAAGTTCGATAGCTGTAGGAAATGCAGATGTACAAATATTAATAAATTCCTCACATTCACTATAATCTCTACCAAGACTAGAAGTATCTTGAATCTTCATAATATTCACCTCATTTTGATTATATAATAAACTTTCAATCATAGCAACCAAGAAATGTCAATGAACTGTAAAGGAAAAGAAACAAAAAACATTGACATATCAATATTTTTTTATTATAATTAAAACTGCAATTCACTTGAAACAGCAGATTTAGAGTATTTTAAAGTGTTTTTTGCAAATTCAAGTAACAAGTGCTGTTTACGCGAAAGAATAGAAAAACTCCCTAAAGTACGACTAAATCACTTTCAATGAATGTAATATTTGAAAGAAAGGAGTAAAATTATGGCAAGATATACTGGACCAAGTTATAAGAAAGCTCGTCATGTTGGATTCTCAATCAGTGAAACTGGAAAAGAATTAGCTCGTCGTCCTTATGGACCAGGACAACATGGTAATGCACGTAAAGGTAAGTTATCTGACTACGGAACACAATTAAAAGAAAAACAAAAAGTTCGTTTCATGTATGGATTAAACGAAAGACAATTTAGAAATACATTTGACAAAGCTTCTAAATTAAAAGGTGTTACAGGTACTAACTTCTTAAGAATGTTAGAGTCTCGTCTAGATAACTTAGTTTACAGAATTGGTTTCGCAACAACTCGTCGTGGAGCTAGACAATTAGTAAACCATGGACATGTAACAGTAAATGGTAAAAAAGTAGATATTCCATCATACCAAGTAAAAGTTGGAGATGTAATTTCTCTTAAAGAAGATCATAAGAACTTAAAAGTTGTTGCTGATAGCTTAGCTAAAGTTACAAGACGTGTAGACTTCATTACTTATGATGAAGGAAAAATGGAAGGAACTTATGTTAGACTTCCTGAAAGAAATGAATTAAATGCTGATATTAATGAAGCATTAATCGTTGAATTCTACAACAAATAGAAAAAAGCACTAGATAAACTAGTGTTTTTTTTTATATTACTGATTTTCCTATATAAATACTATACTCACTGCATACCTATAATTACTCCTATAAAATAAAAAGACTCGAATTCACTAAATGAACTCAAGTCTTTCTTTTTAACAGATAATTATAAACTTTTACCTCTACTGTTATATAAAGATTGTGCTTCTTGATTTTCAGAAAACATCTTATCTAATTCTGACTCTGAAGTCGCAACATTAGGATCAATAGCAATCATATCTTGTGTTATTTTACCTTCTGAAATTAATTGATTCAAAGAACTAGTATAAATATCTTGATATTCCTGTGGACGTAAGATATCACTTTCAACTGACACAAGACTACCACAAACATTAATAAAATATTCACCTGTTTGTGAATTAGTAGCATCACAATAAACTGGTAAATCATTATTATTTAAAACATCCTTCATTGGATAAGCTGATGTCGTACCTGATTGGTATGGCATTAGTCCTTGCATCACCTGTAATTTAAAAGTATCTGAATCTAAGAAAGATTTTAAAGTTTTCATAGCTTCTCTATCCTGTTCGTTTGAAACAGAATTAATATCCCCGTCAAATCCAGAATATTTACTTGCAATACCAAGATATCGTTGACGATATTGATTTGTATTACGAACTAAACTTTGATATTGAATTTTAAATTCATTCCTCAACTTAATCACCTCAAAAAAAGTATAACATACAAAAATATTTTTTACAAAAAAACAGATAATTTACTAGTCTTATCAAACACTAACTATTTTTATTTACATTTCAAAAGTTTCACAATAACAATTAGGAATAGAGATTGTTAAAAGATTAGAATGTAGATTATGATGTTTAATTAAATGATACAAAGCTCGAACCGGAGCTCCATGAGATACAACTAAAATATGTCCATTAGGGTGCTTTTTCATAACATACTCTAAAAAATCTTCACATCTCTTAAATACCTCTTGAATAGCTTCTACTCCTAAATCAGAAGAGTTTAAATCATAATCCCAATACTTTTTAACATCATAAAGATCTCTAGATTTACCAGTCAACTCTCCCATATCACGCTCTATTAATCTCTTATCGGGAAATGTCTCTACTCTATCACCAATCAAAATAAAAGCTGTCTCAACTGTTCTAACTAAAGGAGACATATAACACAAATCAAAATGAACATCTTTAAGCTGTTCCCTTAACTTTTGACATTGTCTTCTTCCAGTATCATTTAACAAATCATTTGACCTACCATTAAGAATATTCTGATAGTTTTGTTCTGTTTGCCCATGTCTAACTAAAGTAATCTTCATTATCTATCCTCCTAAACATCTATGATACTTATTAATATATCAAGAAATAATCATTTTAACAACATCGCTACATAGAAAAACTATCCCGAAGGATAGCTTTTTAAAATTTACCAATAAAATATTTCTTCTTTCCACGTCTAATAACTACATATTTTTGTTCTATAGAGTCACTTTTTGTAATTTGAAAATCTAAATCTGTCACTTTTTCACCATTAACACTAATAGATCCATTACTAATAAACTCACGTGCTTCTCTCTTACTAGAACAAATACCAAACTCTACTAAAAAATCAACCAAATTAGCTTCCTTCGCAACAAATGGTTCAATACCCTTGAAAGCATCTTCAATCTCTCTAGCAGAAAGTTCTTTAATATTACCACTAAACAAAGATTCACTAATTTTAACAGCCTTCTCATAAGCATCTTCCCCATGTATAAAATCAAGGACTTCTTTCGCAAGTCTTTTTTGAGCAATTCTCTTTTCTGGATATTGATTATGTTCAGCCATAATAGACTCAATTTCCTCTTTACTTAAAAAAGTAAATTTTTTCAAATACTCTTCTACCATAGAATCTTCGAAATTTAAAATATATTGATACATTTCATAACTAGATGTTTTTTCTTCATCTAACCATAAAGCATTTCCATAACTTTTACCTAATTTTTTTCCAGTAGAGTCTAATGTAAGTGGCATAGAAAAAGCATATACTTCTTCATTATTAAGTTTTCTAATAAGTTCAATCCCAGTAGTCAAATTACCCCATTGATCAGAACCACCAAATTGTAAATTTATTCCATACTTATCATGCAACTCTTTAAAATCATAACCTTGTATCAACATATATGAAAACTCAGCATAGCTAATTCCAATATCTAATTGACGTTTTACTAAATCTTTATTAAGCATATAAGTTACATTAATATATTTACCAACATCGCGTAAAAAATCAATATAATTTATATGTTGAAACCAATCAAAATTATTAACTAATTGAATCTCATCACCAAATAATTTTTTCATTTGTTTTTTTATTTTTTCATAATTATGTTCAATAACAGAAATCTCTGCTTTTTCACGTTCTCCAGTTCCTCTAGGATCCCCTACACGTCCTGTTGCACCACCTACTAAAATAAAAGGATGATGTCCAGCTCGTTTTAAACGCTCTATCATTAAAAATGTAGGAAATTGTCCAATATGCAAACTTTCTGCAGTAGGATCTGCACCTATATAAAACTTCAAACCACCTTCATTTAATTTTTTTTCAAGTTCAGGACTAGAAATATCCTTAATCAAATCTCTCCATTGCAATTCTTCAAAAAATGTCATTTTCTTTCCTCCTCTAATTTTAAATTATATATTGCCTCTAAATCATATCCATAATCTAAATATATTCCTTCTACATCTCTACTAGTAGCAGAATCTTTAGAAATACCAAGTTTTTCTAACACTTGATATACATCATTTTCACTTTTTCCTTCAATTTCTAAATAAGTAGGAATCATAGGCCAATAATCGATATCAACTTCAACACCATCCAAAATATACTGACGTCGTCTATTTTCTTGATAGCCTTTAGCAACAAAACCTAACTCATTTAAAAACAGATTAGTTTTTTCAAAATTATCAACGATAATTTCTAACTCCTGAGTACCATCTATAGTAGAAGACACAATATTTTTAATAGTAAGTGTCGTCTTATCACCATTAGTACGTAAGCGAATCCATTTACCATCAATCTTAGGAATAAAATCATAAACATATCTTCGTTGCAAATGATCCCAGCAAAAAACCGCACCTAATTCTTCTAACTTTTTTTCAATATCCTCTACATTAATCTCTAATACACGAACTTCATACTCAGTATCCAAACTATCACCTCCAAAAAAAAGAACAACTCGCCTATAAGGACGAATTGTTCGCGGTACCACCTTACTTTATGGATATCTCCATACACTTAAATATCTTAACGCGATAAACGTTTTTTCTCCAAATGTCGTAATTCATAATTATTCCTCTCTAGTTTCCACCAACCACTAGATCTCTATCAAAAAAAATAATTACTACTAACCATTTATCTATGAAAAATATAAACATATCATATCATAAAAACTTTTTTTTGCAAACACTTAAATTATTTTTTCCTCTTCTTAGTATTATTTTCTACTCTTCTTTGATTCCTAATCCCTCCCGCAATAAATTTATCTTCCAAAGCAAAGTCTATATCTTCAATAAGTTTGTCCACATGAGTAACATAGGAAGTAGTCAAACTATGCTCAAAAATAGCCGTAATATTACCAAAAGAATCAACATAAATTCCTTCCATGCCAGGAATATCAACTATTTCTTGTCCTTCAAAAATAAGAATTCCATTAGAAAATTCATATTTTTTTATGGCAGAAACACATCCTCCACAAGACTGAGAAAGTATGAGATATCGTTTGCTATCCCGCTCATAAATAGCAATTCCTTGAATAGCAGCAGGTAGATTGCGAGAAATAACTTTAGGCATCACCTTAACTTCTCTATCATCACTAGAATACTCTAGACTATAAGCAACCAAAGACCCTACTTCAGAACAAGTAGCAACATAAAGAGTCTGATTAAAATAACAGATTGTAGCAGCACTAACAATAGCATTTAAAGCATCTCTACTTCTAATACTAATGCCATGATTAGAAATCACAATAGAACTAATATCAATAGAAGATAAATCTAACTTTAAAAGAGAAGTTCTTCTATCTTTTACCATAGCCTGCTTCATCCTACCATAAGAATAAGTATGAATCTTACCCAGAGCACCAGTAACATAAAGTGCATCGTGTAAATCATCATAAGCAACTCCACCAACATGAGCATGATGATTTAAAGTAATAATACCAGTAAGAATTCCTGTAGTAGAGTCAAAAATATACACTCTGGAATTACGTTCCTTAAATCCTAACTTTTTCTTAAAAGAAGAAAGCTTTGAATAAGCAGTAACAACAAAATCATTATTAGCAACTGTATAGCCTTGTACAATATAATGATCTTTTTCTATTTGTCCAAAATCAAAAGAATTAGACACTACTTTTTTCAATCTCAAAAGCATCACCTATCTATATAATATTACTACATAGTAAAACGATATCAATAAAATTGATATCGTGGAAAACTTATTTCTTTTCTTCTTCTTTTTCTAACTTCTTAAGTACTTCTTTTGTAACATCGATTGCTTTAAGACGTACTTCTTCAGCAGCATCTCTAAGTACTGGAGTTCCTTTATCGATTGCTAAATCAACTAACTCTTGTGCCTTATCTTTTAATTGAAGAGCTTTTTCTTTAGCAATTTCTAAAACTTTTTCTTTATCTAAATCAGCAAGTCCAGCCTTGATTTCTTCAACCTTTTTATTGAATTCTTCTTTTACATCTTCCATATCAATATTTTTAATTTGAGCAACTAGCTCATTCATTTTTGCTTTTAATGCAGCTCTTGTTTCACTACCTTTTCTAGGTGCAAATAAAATTCCAAGTCCTGCTCCAACTGCTGCTCCAACAATAAATTTTCCTATACCAGATTTTTTTTCTTTACTCATATATAATCCTCCTCATCCTTTTTATTTTTATTAAATATTTTAGAAATAACACCAGAAAAAAGATTAATAACTTTATCACCAATCATAGAAATTCCATAACCAGTTTTATCTAATACTTCAAAAAAACCATTAAAAGAATTAACTTTTTCCTCAACATTATCTACGATTCTATCTACTTTATCTAATACTTGAATCATACGTATTCCTAAAATAATTAACACTATTAATAATATAATACCAAATACGTATAATAATACTGGTAAAATAGCATTTAATATTTCCATACCCTTATCCTCCTATTCTTTTTCTTCTTCATCTTCATACATAGAATCAATTAAATCAAACAAATTATCATCTGTTGCCGGAGCTGAAGTAGACTCTGCGACTGAAGGTAAATCTACAGAAACATTTGATTTTTCCTCGGTACTTTGTTCAACAGGAGATTTCTTTTCTTTTTCATCATAATCTTCGGTAACACGACGACCAGTTGCTTTTTCTTTGCTAGAATCTTTATAATCAATATTATATTCTAACCCTAAATCTCTAAAATACTCTTCCGCATCCCCCATGGTAATTTCTGAAACACTAGGCTTTTCATCATCATTACTTAAATCTACTAATAAATTATCTTCTTCTGGAAATTGTTCTTCATGTTTTTCAACTCTAGTTGTATATCCCTCAATATCAGCAACAATATCATCATCTAAATTGCCATAAGCTTTACGTCTAACATCATCAACACTCATATGTTCTTTAGCATAACTAGTTAACCGTACTTCTTTTTTAGGAACAATTTCCTCTTTTTTATAATTTTTATCTAAGATTCCGTAAATAGGAGAAATGATTGGTGAAGGTTTAAAACCTGTCTTGGTCTCTTTTTTCTCATAGGCACCACCATATTCACGTATAGAAATGGCAGGTTCATGCTCTTTTCCACCTTGATATAACACAGGCTCTTCTTTTTCTCTATACTCATGATGCATTTCTTCTCTTCGACCATGGTATAAATTAGAATAATCCTCTACTTTAACATCTTTTTTCTCAACTACTTCAACAATTTTAGGTTCCTCATAAGGATCATCTCTAAATTCCTGATCATCTACTGCAGGAAATCTAAACTCATTAGTATCCTGTTCTTTTTTTATTTCATCACGTTCTGGAGCAATTTCAAAATCTCGATCTGTTGGCACATAATCATCCAAATCCTCTTCAATAGGATCCTCCTTAGGTTTTTCAGGTAATACAATCTTTTTAGCAATAGGTTTATTTTCATGTACTTTAACAGGTTCTTTAGTTTCTTTCTTAACTTTTTCTTTTTTTGGCTTTGATTTAGTCTTTGGCTTTTCCTCAACCTCTACATACTCTTCTTCGAAAAGAGCATTTTTAATCTTATCAAAAACGCCCATGATCTCACCTCTTTTAATCTATTTCATTAATCTCAAAATTATCTTCGTTCCTAGAAGTTCCAGCTTCTACATCAGCATCAACATAATCACTAAACTCTAAGACAGAATCATCACTACCAGAATTAGATTCAAAAATATTAAATGACTCTTCCTTATAACTTAGTACATTGTCTCCTATTAAACTTTCTAAAACTTTATCATGAAATTTAACAGATTGTAAAATATAACACATATTATTAATAGCAGGAACTAAATAATCTTTAGAAACATAAGCTTCAATCTTACTATAATTAAAAACAAATTCAACAAAATACTGATCATCTACTTCATTGATTTCTAGATAACCTGTCTTCTTATTATAATTTAATTTCTTAGAGTAATATGCATCACGATTTACCTTATAAGTATTCTCTACCTTATGAAAATAACTAATCGCATCAATATATAAATAATATTTAGTAGAATAACGATCACGTAATAAAGCATTATAATCATCTTTATTAACAATTTTCATTCCATTAGGAACATAATACTCATAACCATCAAAATTAACATTAGCTAAATTAGTCTTCTGAGATAAAATAGTATCAATATTGAAAGCAAAATCACTATTACTTAATTGTTTAATACTACATCCTGACACTAATAACAGCATAATAGAGAGCAAAACTATTCTTTTCTTCATATTTCACCTACTCTTACTACATTATACCAAATTTTTACTAAATGTAAAAAGTTTTTCTACATCTTTACTTTATTAGACACTTTAACAGCTTCTACACTATAAATAGGTATACCTTTATTAGAAAACCTATCCTCGTACTCTGTTGTAATAAAGTCATCAGGAATATTTTGATGTAAATCAAAAGTAAGATTACGTAATATATATCCTGCTTCACTAAAGCTCATTAAAGAATAACAAAATAAAGAAGCATTATCTGTCCTCATCCAAATATCTTTATCATCTAAAAAGATAGTCTCATACTTCTCTAAGAAGACCTTACTGGATAATCTTCGCAAATGATGTCGATTTTTAGGCCAAGGATCAGAAAAATTCAAATAAATACGACTGATTTCATGATCAAATACCTGGTCAATTTCTAAAGCATCCATCCTTACAATAGCCAAATTCTTTAATTTCGGGTCAATAACTGGTAAACATTTCGCAATCACACTATCATATTTTTCAATACCTATAAAGTTAATATTAGGATAACGTTTCGCATGTTCACGAATAAACTTGCCTTTTCCCATTCCAATTTCTATATGAATAGGATTGGAATTACCAAAATAACTAGACCATGCTCCATAATATTGCTTAGGCTCTTTAATTAAGAAAGAAGAAGAATTTAAAATTTCTTCTTTATTTTTAACATTTCTAAGTCTCATAACATCACATCCATCATATATTATAACAAAAATAATAATATATGCATATAATAAAAAGACTGGAAAGGAGTAATTTATGAACCAATTTCCATTTCCTTACATGCCAAATCCCAATATGCCACAACAAGCGTTTCCACCAATGCCACCAAAAGATACAAAAAATTTAGAACAAGAAATTGAAAAACTAAAAGAAGAAGTAAAAAAACTAAAAAAAAGAGTAACGATATTAGAACAAGGTAATCAAAATGACTATTTAAAAAAAGAGGATGGAATGTATATGTTATGAACACAATTTGTGTTCTTTTTTGTTGAAACAAAAGGATTTATGATATACTAATAAGGAAAGGATGATGGAAATGTTTAAACTAGTTCGCTTAAAAGAAGAAAAATATGAAGCTTTTTTAAAAGACCAACCAAAATCACACTTTTTACAATCGTATGCCTGGGGCGAATTATCCAAAGTAAAAAAGAACTTAACACCATATTATTTAGGACTAATAGATGAGAAAAAAAATATAGTAGCAACCGCACTTTTACTTCAAAAACACTTACCCTTAAATTATTGCTATTTCTACTGTCCTAGAGGTTATGTAATAGATTATGAAAATGAAGAACTTTTAGCGGAAATGACCAAACAAATTATTAAATTTGCAAAAAGTAAAAAAGCAATCTTTGTAAAAATAGATCCTGATTTAATATATAAAGACTATAATTATCTAGACGAAGAGCAACCTCTTCCTTATGATACCAATAAAATCTTTGAAACTTTAAAAAAGTTAGGATATAAACATCAAGGATTTACTAAAAACTTTGAAACAATGCAACCAAGATATACTTTTAGAATCGACCTAAATCAAAGCCTAGAAGAAATAGAATCTCATTTTTCAAAGACGACAAAACAGCGTATCGCAAAAGCCAAAAAACTAGATACCTATGTAGAAATAGGTAGTGAAAAAGATTTAAAAGAGTTCTATCATCTAATGACTTTAACCGAAACAAGAAAGGATTTTGTCTCTTATAATGAAGATTATTATAATACATTATATGACATACTAAATGGAGGAGAAAATAGTAAAGCAACACTATTTTTAGGAAAAGTAGATATCGATAGAACAATAAAAAAGATAAAAGAAAACTTAAAACAAGTAAATAATCAAATATCCATATTACCAATCGACAATCTTAGTAAAAGTGCCAAAAATAAATTAAACGAACTAACAAAACAAAAAGATAATTATAATCAAGAAATTAAAAAATATGAAGAATACAAAAAAGAATATGGAAACAACTTAACATTAAGTGCCCATATGATTGTAGAATATGCAGATAAAGCCTGGGTATTATATGCAGGAAATCATAATATATTAACAGAAACTTATGTAAATTATTATACTTATGAAGAACATATTAAATATTGTAAAGAAAAAGGTCTAAAAGTCTATGACCAGTTTGGTACAATAGGTGACCTATCAAAAGATAACCCTAGATTTGGACTACATGAATTCAAAAAGAAATTTGGTGGTGACTATATTGAATTTTTAGGAGAATTTGATTATGTCACAAATAAACTAATGTATTTCATTTTTACAAAACTAGTACCATTCTATAGAAAAATGATAAGAAATAAAAGTAAGAAGGAGATAGAAAATGAAGTTAAAAACACTAAGTGAAAAAGAATTTCAAAAATTTGCCGACAATAATCCAGAAATCACTTTCTATCAAACCAAATCCTGGGCTCACCTAAAAAAGAAAAATGGTTGGATTGCTCATTACTTAGGACTAGAAGATAAAAACAATTTAGTAGCAGCAAGTTTAATTCTAGCAAAAACACTACCAATCATTAAGAAAAAAATGTTTTATGCACCTCGTGGTTTTTTAATCGATTATAAGAATAAAGAAGTATTAAAGGAGTTTACAAATCAATTAAAAGATTATGCAAAAAAAGAGCACGCGATCTTTGTAAAAATAGATCCCTACGTAGAATATAAAGAAAGAGATAATAATGGTGATATTGTAGGAAATGGTATTGATAATAGCATCTGTGTTGAAAACTTAAAAGAATTAGGTTATAAACACTTTGGATTCAATCTAATGCAAGATACCCTTCAACCAAGATGGATGCATGTCATTGAAACAGAAGGCAAAACCTTGGATGATGTAATGAAAGAGATGGAATCAAAAACTAGACAAATACTAAGAAAAAATGAGCGTTCTGGAATCCATACAAGAGAAATAGCAAAAGAAGAATTACCATTATTTAAAGATATTATGCAAAAAACCAGTGATAGACGAGAATTTGTAGATAGACCACTATCTTATTATGAAAGTATGTGGAACTCTCTTCATGACGATGGAATTTTAAAAATATTAGTTGCTGAAATTGATTTTACAGAATTCGAAAAAAATACCAAAGAAGAACTAGAAACAAACGAAAAAGAATTAAAAGATAGAATCTATAAAAAAGAACATGACATCTTAAAGATGAATCCAAAAAAATATGAACAAAACAATAAAAAGAACGAAAGTGAAATAGAAAGATTAAAAAAACAATTAGAAAAAATAAAAGATTACAAAGAAAAATATGGAGATAAGAAATTACTAGGTGGTATTCTTTTCCTAATCTATGGAAATGAAGTACTTTCTCTCCATGGTGGAACACTTGATGACGTAATGCAATTTCAATCAGCTTATACCATTCATTTTGCTGGTGTAAAATACGCAGTAGAAAACCATTACAAACGATATAACTTCTATGGTATTACCGGAGACTTTAGAAAAGAAAACCCTCTATATGGTCTATACTTATTTAAAAAAAGCTTTGGAGGACATGTAGTAGAATTAATCGGTGAATTCGACTATATCATATCTCCTTTCTGGTATCATACCTATAATATTGCTTTTAATGCGTATCATAAAATTAAAAACTTACGAAAGAAAAAATAACAAATCACTTGTTATTTTTTTTATTCCATTTATCCAAACGATTACCAAATATTCTCTTCATAACTTTAAATCGATACATATAAATAAAGTAAGTAACACCACCAATACCAGTATAAAGAACGATATAAATAAAACTAATTCCTCGACTAGTAGTATCAGGAACTATAAAGTTTACTAAAAATAATACAAACACCATCAACATAGAACCACATAAAATATCAATAAAGTTTTTAGCAAACTCTTCATAATTAATATGATACTTTCTCTTCATTTGAATAATACAAATTAAGAATGATACGAAATACCCTATCAGACTAGCAGTAATAACACCATAATAAGCAGGAAGACCCATTTTATAAAAAGCAACAAGTAAATTATCATTTAAAAGAAACTTTAATACTACTCCAATAAATAAACTAAAAATAACTGTTTTATAATCTTTTAACACTTGTACAATAGAAACCGTAGAAGTAAAAAGACCAATCATAAAACCAACAAAAACAAAATAAGCTAACACACTTGGTCCATAAACACTATCTCCATAAAAAACCATCCAAATGTATTTAGACAAAAAGCTGATTCCTAACGTCATAGGTACTGTAAAAAATAATAAAATACTAAGAGTTTGATTTACTTTTAAATTAATATCTTCCCTATCTTTCTTTACAAAACTACTAGTTAAATTAGGAATTAAACTAACAATAATTCCCGTAGAAACAGCAAGTAATATCATATTAAACTTATTAGCCCAGGTAGATAACATACTCATAACACTCTCAGCATCAACAACAGAAAATCTAGCATGAGAGACAAGACCTTGAACAACTGTGACCATATCAATATAACTATATAAAGATTTAAACACATCGATCATAATAAAGGGAACAGCATAAATTATAATCTTTTTAAATATTTGCTTATTAGTAATGATAGGCTCATTAACAGGACGTATCTTTTCATTAAATTTAGAACGGTTTCTTCTCTTCTTAATAACTAAATATAAATAAGAAGCAATTGCTCCAGCGGTTGCTCCAAAAACAGCAATGCCAACTGCAGAAGTTAATGATAGTTTAAATACTTTTAAAGCCATAAAACTACCAAGAACAATAACCAAAACACGTACTAATTGCTCTAACACTTGGGAAAATGAAGGCGGTTCCATAAATCTATGTCCTTCAAAATATCCTCGGTAAATACTAAGAACAGGAACAACTAAAATAGCCGTACCAATAACGCGAATAACAAAAGTAACATCTTCTATCGTATTACCACCAGTTAAATCACCTAAGACAGCCCTAGCTATCCAAGGAGCAAATAAAAGTAATAAAAGAAAACAAATAAACCCTAATAACAACGCAATTTTTTTACCAATAATAAAAGCTCGTTTTTTAGCATTATAATAACCTAATGTTTGATATTCTGAGACGATCTTACTAATTGCTAAAGGTATACCTGCAGAAGATAAAGACATAAAAAGTAAATAAATGGTGTATGCATACCCGTATAAGGCACCGCCCTTTTCCCCTATAATAGCATGAAAAGGAATAACATAGACAATACCTAATATCTTTGTTAAAACAATACCTAAAGTTGCAATAAAGGCACCTTTAATAAAACCACTTTTTTGCATACTAACTTTCTTTCTCTTCTTCGCCATATACTTCCTCCATTATATAAATCATATCACAAAATAAAATAAAAAACACTGTTACTTAACAGTATTTTTTGTATTTGAACATAGTTTTATTCTTCTATCAATCAATTCATTAAAATAAGAAAAGGTATGTTCTGATGCACTAACATCAAAATACTTTCTTCCTTGTAAAACATCATTATCAAATACCTCTCTTTCAAGTCTAGATATAAATTCCACTTGATAATTACTATCTAACGGATTCCAATACTTCTCTCTTTGCTCCAAAGGTAATAAGCAGAAATTTTCAATAGCAGTTTCTACGAATTGATCAACAATAACTAGTTGTTCTTCTAAAGAAGAAGTAATAGGAATTCTTGATAAATATGCCATTTCTTGATACAACACTTTCATTCTTTCATTAGAGTCTGATAAATTAGAAAGATTTTTTAAAAAATCCACAAAAGAATCTAAATTATACCTAGAATTATCAATAGTTTTTCGAGTTATTTCATCAATATTTTGTTCCAAACTTTCTAACTTACTTATATAAGTGGAAATAGAAAAATCCAAACCAATATTAGACTGGTTAGAAAAACTAGAATCTGTAAACGTTAACGGAGAAATAGAAGAGTCACTTACTTTATCCTGTTCCACTTCTATTTCAACAACAGGAGAAGAACTTTGTTTTTTTAAAGTAGACTTCCCAAACCCTACCTGATTATGTTCAGTATAAGAATGTAAAACTGTATCAAAATTAATATAATATTTTCGGTATTCTCTAATATCAGCTTTAGAAACATTATGCACCTCCTCATTAGAAAAAGGCATAAAAGTAAAATAAGAGATTACATCATCTGGAGAAGCCTGATGGCCATTAACCATTAGTCTAGCTTTTGTCTCATCTTCATTTAATTGATAATATACATAAGGAATTTCTTCTTTAGTACGAATTTCTTTTAATGTATTATTTTCACTAAGAGTAACATACAATTTTTCTACCATAGTATCATTAAATGTAAAATCACGGAATTTTAATTGTCGAAAAAGAAATACTCCAAACTCATCAAAAGAATCAATGGGAACTTCTAAAGGTAAAATCTGATTATCTTCTAAAAAACTAGTCATAACAGAAAATGTTTCATTAGAAGGATAAGGGCAGAAAACATCTCCAGAAAAAATAGAATACCTTTTTCTAAGCATAAAATTAAAGTTTTTTCGATATTCCTGTGAATCTTCTAATGTAAAATCATCTTGATTGTCTTTAGAATACAATCGTCTGCATAAATAATGATAGCGTTCATTTCTATCTTTATATCTTTCCAAATAAGGAGCCATAGAAGAGTATAGAACTTTATCACAATAATCATCTAAAGAAGGAACACCATAAGAACTCTTACATAAATTATCACGAAAAGCAATAATATGCGCAGGAACAGAAGTTTTTTTCACCCTTTCTGATCTCCATCTCCTATAATGACTATCTACATATTCATCACGATAAACTAATTTATCGCCCTCAATAATAGGTAGTAATAACCCTGTAGAAATTTCCCGAACATAATTCTCATCTTCACTTTTAGTAACAATAACAATATCTTCATTATCTATATCTCTGTTTATTGTATTGCTAACATCTTCCAACATATTAGTTTCTATATCATCAGAATCTTTATCAATATAATATAGTTTACTACGAAAAAACTCCACAACAATCCCTCCAAAAAGTGAACTAATTATACCAAATTTTAAACAAAAAGTCGAAATTAATAATAAACAATCATAGCTGAAAAGCAGAATACTTGTTCTTCACTAAAAATACCTACACTAACTTGATATTTAATATCAACAACTTCACCATTCAAATCTTCTAAAAACTCATTAATATCACATTCTAAATCCTTTTCATCTTCTTCATCAAATATTTTAACTTTCATTTTCATCACCAAAAAAATTATATAAAAAATAATCCACAAAATTTGTGGATTATTCTGATAACCATTCTAAAATAGAAGAAATATCTTTATCAGTTAATTGTAAAGACTCGTTAATTAATCCTATCGTAGGATGTATCCCATCTTCTCTATGAAAATCAGAACCAATAGATGTATGTAAATGATTCTTTTTAGCGAACTCATTCCAAATATCTAATTCATTAATTTTTTGATGGTTGCGATTAACATAGATATAATTAGATTCTATTCCATCAGCATTCATATTCGAAACTAAAGATGAAATATCTTCTTCGACTAAACCATCCTCGTATTTATAAGCAACAGGATGAGCAAGTACTACTTTACCTCCTGCAAGTCGGATTAATTCAGCAGCTTCTCTTGGAGTAACCGTATTCTTCTTAACATAAGCAGGACACCCTTCATTCATAATAATTTCAATAAACTCTCCTTTTTCAGGAATATGACCAAATACTTCTAATAACTTTTCCTTATTATCAGGATTGCTAACAACATCTAAAGAAATATGAGCTTTTGTAACAGCTTCTATCTTATCGAGTTCAGAAGTATGAACAACATAACCTAACTCTTCTAATTTAGTTGCGACTCCATATAAATAATCATGTCTTACATTTCTTAAGGATTTTAATTTATCTAAAAAAGTTTTATTCTGTAAATCAAAATTATATCCTAATACATGAATACCACACTTCTTAGTTTTAGTAGAAATCTCAACAGCAGGTATTATTTTTATTCCCTTACTGTTTGCATATTGAAACAATTCATCACTATAAGCATCAACTGTATCATGATCTGCAATAGAAATAACACTTACTCCATTGCACACAGCCTTATCAACAACTTCTATAGGAGTTAATTCTCCATCAGAACAATTAGTATGAATATGTAAATCTATTTTTTTCATCATAACCTAACTCCTTCTTTATAAAATGCATCAAATACCAAAATCTATTTATGAACAACCAAAGACTTATATTTATCCAATTTATTGTCTATAAAGAAAAGAGAATCTTCAGTACGGTTAAGATTAAATTCAAACCATCGATTCCAAGCTTCGTCATCACCTCGAACAGCCAAATCAGAAATTAACTTCCTATACTGACCACGATGTGGAAAATAAGATCTCGTCCCATAAATAGCAGGCAATCCCAAGTCTATACCCATTTCAGATTTTGTTAATTGTCCTAATTTAATATTCTGCATAATTCTAGCATATCTAGTATTACCGTCGCCAAACAACTGTAATGCAGCTAATAAGCCATGTAAAATTTGTCCTTTTAATAATACGTGTTCATTTAAGTAATCAGAATTATAAAAATCTAAAAATTTATTAATTGCTTCTTCTATGTCATCACATGGTAAATTAAAATAATCTATAATAATGTCACCATTAGCATCTTTTCTTCCAACAAAAGATTCATCATAAGTACGATAATCCTGATCAGCATAACGACTACTGCTAGTACCCTGCAATAAAAGTTTGTGACCATCAATAAATGTTTTTCTAGATAAGATAGGATTAATGTTATCAATTAAATAGTCTAAAATATTTTCTTTAGAAGTCTGAACATATAAAGACATTAAAAAACTATCTTCTTTTTCTAAGGCATGATTGTCAACAACTTCTACATTCTTAATTGCTTCCAAAAAATCAGTACAATGTCTATAACAAATCATCTAAATAATGATGGTATAAATTTCTAGTATCTCGTTCATGATCAAGTACCAACTCAGAAAAAGCTAACTTTTTAATAGAGTCAAAAATTTCCAAACTAACAATCGGAAATTTACCACTATTTCTTAACTGCATTATCTCTTTCCTATCCATAAAACCCTCCTAAAATTTGCTCATATTTTATCACAAAATAGCAATTTTGTCAACGTAAATGCTTACGGCCTATCCTACAATCAGTCTCTAATACAATCAATACTTTTGTAAGCTCTTGACCTATGTAAATAATAATATGAAAACAGTAGTTATCACGTAAAGAAGTAGCAATCTTACCTGATAAGACCAATATGTTCGCATATCAACTATTTTTTATCAATCTTTCAATTTTTTTATAAAGCAAGTATTATAAGAAAAAAAGAAATTGCTATATCAACAACTTCCTTTCATTATTACTTCACCACAATATTGACAATCTTTCCTTTAATAACAATCACTTTAACAATATCTTTACCATCAGTATGACGTTTAACATTTTTGGCATTCAAAGCTTTTTCTTTAATTACATCTTCGCTATCATCAACAGAAATCATAATAGTTGCTCGAACCTTACCATTTACTTGAACAGCAATTTCTTTTTCAGTTTCTACAAGGTATTTTTCATCATACATTGGATAATCTTGATTATGAATAGAATATTCATTTCCAATAGCTTCCCAGAATTCTTCAGTTAGGTGTGGAGCAAATGGAGCAAGTATTAATAATAATTGTTCAATATAATATCTTGGAATTCCTTCTTTTTCGTATTTAACTAAAGCATTCGTATACTCCATAATTTTAGCTAATGAAGTATTAAACTGGAATTTTTCAATATCTTCTCTAATTACTTTTAATGATGAATGTAACACTTTATCAACATCATCTAAATGCTTATCACTTTCTATTAAAGCATCTGTTAAACGCTCAACCTTACGATAAAATTTATTAATAGCAACAATACCATCATCAGTCCATGGACCACCATCAACATAGTTAAATCCAAACATCAAATAACCACGTAATACATCAGCACCATATTCTTCTACTAATGGATCTGGAGCAACAGTATTACCTTTAGACTTAGACATTTTTTCTCCATCAGGTCCTAAAATCGTTCCCTGATGTACTAAAGACATAAAAGGTTCATCAAAATTCAAATATCCCATATCCCTTAATGCCTTAGTAAAGAATCGTGCATAAAGCAAATGCATACAAGCATGTTCAATTCCACCAATATATTTATCTACAGGTAACATCTTATTGATGATATTTGTATCAAATGGTGCTTTATCATTATGTGCATCAGGATATCTTAAGAAATACCAGCTTGAGCAAACAAAGGTGTCTAAAGTATCAGCTTCACGCAACGCAGGCTTACCACATTTTGGACAAGTACAATGCATAAAACTATCACATTTCTTTAATGGACTCTCTCCATCAGGAGTAAATTCTACATCCATTGGTAATTTAACTGGCAAATCATCCTCAGGAACAGGAACTACTCCACAATCTTCACAATAAATAATAGGAATAGGTGCTCCCCAGTATCTTTGACGAGAAACAAGCCAATCTCTTAATTTATAAGTCACAGTCTTTTTACCAAATCCATTTTCCTCTAAATAGGAACACATCTTGTTAATAGCATCCTCTTTATTTAATCCATTTAAAAAGTCAGAATTAATATGAGTACCATCTAATACATAGGCTTCCTTAGAAATATCTCCCCCTTCTAAAACAGGAATAATTTCTAAGCCAAATTTTTTAGCAAAAGCATAGTCTCTTTCATCATGAGCAGGAACCGCCATAATTGCACCTGTACCATAACTTGCTAAAACATAGTCACTAATCCAAATAGGTACCTTCTTATTATTAACCGGATTAATTGCATACGCACCAGTAAATACACCTGTTTTTTCTTTTGTAGTACTAGTTCTTTCAATTTCACTCTGACGACTAGCTTGCAATTTATACTCTTCTACTGCAGCTTTTTGATCTTCAGTTACAATTTTATCAACTAAAGGAAGTTCAGGAGCTAATACACAGTAAGTTGCACCAAATAAAGTATCACATCTAGTAGTAAACACAGTAAACTCCTCATCACTATCTGCAACCTTAAAAGTTACATAAGCGCCTTCACTTCTACCAATCCAATTTCGTTGAAGATTTTTAGTACGATCTGGCCAATCTAATTTATCCAAACCATTTAATAGTTCTTCTGCATAATCAGTAATTTTAAAGAACCATTGACTCATATTTTTTCTAACAACCATAGTACCGCAGCGTTCACAAGCTCCACTAATAACCTGTTCATTAGCTAAAACCGTATTACAAGAAGGACAAAAGTTAACAGGAGCTTCTTTTTTATAAGCAAGACCATGTTCATATAATTTCAAAAACATCCACTGAGTCCATTTATAATAATCCTCTTTACAAGTCTTAACTTCATAATCCCAATCCCAGGATCCGCCAATACCTTTTAATTGCTTCTCCATCGTTTCTATATTTTTATCAGTACTAATAGCCGGATGAATACCAGTCTTTATTGCATAATTTTCTGCAGGTAATCCAAATGCATCAAATCCCATGGGATGAAACAAATTATAACCAGACATTCTTTTAAATCTTGCCCAGGTGTCAGTAACGCCATAATTATACCAATGTCCCATATGTAATTTAGCACCACTAGGATAGCTAAACATCTCTAAACAATATAATTTTTTCTTATCACTATTAGGATCAAATTTATATAAATGATCTTCTTCCCATCTCTTTTGCCACTTTTTCTCAATTCCACTAAAATTACGCATCTTTTGTCATTCCTCTCTTTCTATAAAACATACCAACTAAATGATAACTTAATAATATGACAGGTAAAACCAATATCAAAATCGCAAGTATTTGACCTAAATAAGAATCAAAAATCATCACAATCGATACAATAAATGCAATATCAAACGAAGATACTAAAGCAATAATCTGTAGCAATTGCGGATAATCAACTTTCCTCATATTTAAATGATACCGATTAATTAAATATTTAACTTCCATAGGATATTTTTTACTTTTATTTTTTTTAGCTTTTCTAACAATAAAAATTTCATAAACCAGTAAAACTAATAAAAAACATAATAAGAATAAAATCAACTCTTCCAGCATAAAACTCCTCCTATAAAAAAAACGCCCTTATAAACATAAGGACGAAATATCGCGGTACCACCTTACTTCATAGTAATACTATGCAGCTTTGATGAGATAAAGGTCTAACCCTACATATTTAAAAGCCAATCAAGTTCATATACTACTTATGTTTACCTTCCACCAAAAGTAAACTCTCTATGATAAGCACATATATTACTACTATCAGCAATATGTCAACATGCTACTAGTATAGTAAATTTTTATAATTTTGACAAGTATTTTCTAACTAAATTCACTAATATACTCTAATAATCTTAAGAACAACTGAACATACTCTTTAGAAAGTCCCTGCTTCTTTAGTTTTCTAATAGCAATACGTTTTTGACTAACTGTATCCTTACCAAACATTATTTTAGCAATATCTTCTTTTAAATAAGTATTAATCTGTAAGTCCACCAAAATACTTTCAATATCATCATTAATCAAACGAATAGCATCAATCTCAATATCTCTTCCCTTACAATTAACTGTTAACTGTCCGACCGTAGGACAATCAAATATTTCAACAACGAAGTCATTACCATCAATAGATGAAGTAATAGGAATTTTCTGAGAATTAAAATAAGCCGTAACATCTTGTGCCTGTTTTGTATTTCTAAACACTAATTTATAATTTCTCTTCTCGGGTACAATGCCACTTTTACCATCGATAGAACGAATAATAACAGTATAATTATTACGCAAATAATTATAATCAATAGACGTTTTTAAGAAATAACCTTCCTTATATAAAGAAGTAACTCCATCATCTTCATATAAAGTATAAGTATTAGACACACCTGGAAAAATCTGAATTTCCATATCCGTTGGAAGTCCTACGTTATTATAATCACTTCTATTAGATAGCGGAATAATACTTCCTGCATGTGCAAATACTGGATAATCTTCTTCTTTAAAGAAAGAAACATACTTTTTATTTCCAGGAAACTTCTTTCCTGTCTTAAAGTCATACCAAATACCATCAGGAATAAAGAATCGATGTACTGTACGATTCATCGTCAAATCTTTTTTATTTAGGATTGGACAAACTAATAACTGTGAACCAAAATAATACTGATTCTTATAAAGTTCATCATCATATACCCAGAGATAATTATAATAAAATGGTTGAATAAGTGGTGTACCAGCTTTTGTATAATTATATGCCTCTGTATATAAATAAGGAATTAAACGATGTCGAAGTCGTAAATATTCAGCAGCAATATTTTCAGTTTTTACATCCCAGAGCCAAGGTTCTCTCTTATAATATGGACCACGTGCTCCATGAAAACGTAATATTGGAGAATAGACACTAAGCTGTAAATACCGAATATAAAGCTCACTTTCTTCAATACCACCATGATTACCGCCAACATCATGACTCCACCAGCTAACCCCGATGTTAGCAGCATTTAAATATTGAAATGGTAATTTTTTCAAGGCTTCCCAACTAACTTCACTACTACCACCATAAAGAATAGGATAGCGATGTGCTCCATAAATTCCACACCTAGAAAGAATAATACTTCTTTTGTCAGCTTTCCTACCAGAATCCAAATACAAATAATGATTCAATGTCCAAAGATTTGTTGGATTACTGTCACCTTTATAGTCATTCCAAAAGAAATCAACACCTACAGCCTCTAATGGATGTAAAAAAGCTTTAAGTAAAACATCTAAAATTTTAGGATTTAATGGATCAAATAAAATAATCTTATTATCTGTAACACCTAAAAACTCACTAGCTTGCTTATAATATTGTTCATGAGGATAAAAACCACCCTCAGGATTAATACAAAGTCCAACCCGAATACCTCTAGCATGAAACTTATCAATCATTGCTTTAGGATTACGAAATAAATTACTATTAAATGTATACCCTACTTTTAAAGAAGTATAATCCCCTACATTACGATAATGCCAATCATGATCAAACAACATAACCGAAATAGGAATCTTTTTCTTTTCAAATTTCTTTAGTAATTCTGTAGTAGAAAAGTCATCATAAGTAATATTTCTACTCCACCAATTACCAAGTGCATATCTTGGTATCATAGCAGGAGAACCTGTTAATTTAAAGTAATCAAATAACGCCTGTTTAAAATCCCGATCATACATAAAAACATAAACATCAATATGATCAGTAGGAGGATTATCTAAAGTACCATCTTCCATAATTAATTTATTATGACTATCATCAATAGAGGCAAAGCCATCTAAAGAATAAAGACCTCGACATAAAGATTTATCAGTATCTACATCCACACCAATAAGATTACCCATCATGTTTCTAGCCTCAGGATGACCATAATACCAGTCCTTATTACGATCTCTTTCACGGCTAGACAAAGTAATTTTTAAATTCTTCATGGGATCAATCTTAGTACCTACAAAAGGCTGTTGCTTCACATACGTAAGTTGAAAATATTTTGTAGTAATCTCTAAAAATTGCGCATCTTGCTTCGTTTGAAACTCAGGCAATCCCAAATTTCTGCGCACAATAAGCTGAGTAGGACGATCTACGAAAGTCCCGCTAGGTGAATACTCTAAGCGAATAATTCTTTCTGTAATAACAGTAAAACGATAATTTTTACCCTTGATTATGGTTTTATCATCGCTTTTCGCACGTGTATAATCTACTTCAAATTGTTTCCCAAGTGGATACATACCAACACCTTCTTATTATTCTAGTAACATAATACCATAATTTAGAAAATATTCCAAGAAAAAAATAGCAATCGCTATTTTTCTAATCATCCAAAAATATTGCATAATATTCTTCAAAAGAAATATCATTTTCGTAAATATAAGTAGCTATTTCCTTACCTACATAACGATAATGCCATGGTTCTGCTCGAAATCCCGTAATAGCTTCGTATTTAGATGGAAACCTTTGTATAAACCCGTATTTATGAGCATTTTCTTGAATCCATTCATACTCAGGAGACTGTGCAAAAATATTAGAATTTCTACTACCAATATCAAAAGATAATCCTGTTTGATGCTCAGAAAAACCAGGTTGAGCTACATAATTCTTAACATAATTATCTCCATATAACTGTCGATAACTATCACATAACTCTACTTGATCTTGATAACTACGATAACTAGAATTAATAACTAAATCATATCCTTCCTTCTTAGCTGCCTTATACATAGAAATAAAAGCATTAACAGCAATTCTAGCACCAGCCTGAGTATCATCAGCAGCATACTCAGAATCAATAGATACCAAATCCTCAGGCTCAAAATCTTCTGTCAAAGATCGATGTTTATTTACAAGCATATCTGTACTATACTGAGATACAATAACAGGATCAACATAATCTTCTTTATCCATATCTAAGTTAACAGCAAGTACAGTCATCTCATCATCCTCCCCTGTCTCATTAGAATAATCAACATATCGATCATAATTACGAAGTTTAGCATAAGGGACACTAAAAAACTCTTCTAAATAATTAATCTTATCTCTTTTAGCAAAAAGAGTAACATCCTGATCATTACCATGTGCCAAAATCATAGAAATATTATTATTACTATATCCTTTTTCAATCAAAGTATTAATATTTCGAATAAGATGATCCTGATCTTGATACTCAATTTTAGAATACTGATCACAATATTTTTCTTTATAATCATCACTTTCAAAAGCCGCATTTAAAGTCTCATTTTTACCAACCGAAAGTACATATTCTTTCTTAAAAGAAAATAAAATTTTTCTACTAGCCTCCTTACTATATCCTAAACTAGTCAAAGAATGAATTTGTACAGAATAAAAAATAAATATTGCTAAAATAATACAAAAAATAACACCTATAACTTTTAACTTTTTAAGAACGGACTTTTTTAATCTTATTTTTTTCTTCACTAGCATCACCTACTATCATAAGTATATCATATAAATTGTAAATTGATATATTTTATGCTATAATAAATGAGCGAAAAAGGTAGGTATATTTATGAAAGCATTAGTATTATCAGGAGGAGGTTCCAAAGGTGCTTATCAAATAGGTGCATGGAAAGCTTTAAAAAAATTACATATAAAATTTGATATTGTAACAGGAACTTCTGTAGGTGCCCTAAATGGTGCTCTAGTAACTCAAAAAAGTTACAGAAAAGCAATAAGACTATGGAAAAAATTAAATTTAAAAGTATTATTTGGAGAAAACGCAATAGAAAGTAAAAAAGATATAGATGTCATAAAAATGTATGGTAATAACTTTATAAAACATGGTGGTATGGAAGTAAAAGAATTAGAAAACCTAATTGAAAAAGAAATTAATTACAAAAAATTTATAAAATCAAAAATTAATTATGGTCTAATTACCTTTAATCTAACAACAAAAAAACCAATCGCGATTACCAAAAAAGAAATTCCAGAAGACTTAATTGGAGATTACCTAATGGCATCAGCATCTTGTTATCCTGCTTTTAAGCAAAAAGAAATCAAGGGAGAAAAATATATTGATGGCGGAATCTATGATAATTTGCCAATTAACCTAGCCTTAGACCTAGGAGCAACAGAAATTATTGCCATAGACTTATCGGCACCTGGTTTTAATAAAAAGCCAAAACAGAAAGTACCAACTATCAAGATAAAGCCTAATAATAAACTAACAAATTTCTTAAATTTCTATGAAGAAGGAGCAAAAAGAAATATAAAACTAGGATATAATGACACCATGAAAAAATTTGGTAAATTAGAAGGTCATAAATATACTTTTAAAAAAGGAAGTTTAGAAAAAAATAAGAAAAAAAATCTAGAAACTTTTCAATATATATTTGAAGAAACCGTAAATAACAAAAAAACACTAGAAGCTTTTCAAAATATAATTAATATATCTCCAACCACACCAGAAAAAATGATAAATAAAATAATGTTAAAACTAATAGAAAGCATAGGAAATGATTTTAATTTAGATGAAACTAAAATTTATTCAATAAATAAATTTAATAGGTTATTACTAAAAGGTTTAAAACAAAATAATTCTAAAGAAATAAAGCAACTAAATATAATAATACAAGAAATAAAAGAGAAAAAAAAGTCATTAAAAAGAAACGCTCTACTAAATCCATGGCGTTTTCTAAAAGCTTTATATTTATATACAATTAGTGAGGTGTAAGATGAATAATTTTACTTATACAAACTCAAATAAACGTTATCATACCCTAGATTATTATTATAAACAAAAATTTAACTCTAAAGTATTTAAAATTAGTTTAAATGCTGGTTTTAGTTGTCCAAATATCGATGGTACTGTAGGATATGGAGGCTGTATCTATTGTTCTAAAACTGGTAGTGGTGAGTTTGCAGGTAACAAAGAAGATTCTATAAAAACCCAATTTGAAACAGTAAAAGAAATGATGTTAAAAAAATGGCCAGAAGGAAAATTTATAGGATATTTTCAAGCAAGAACAAATACATATGCAGATGTAAAAACATTAAAGAAATTATATGAAACAGTCTTATCTTTTGATAATGTCATTGGACTAAATATTGCAACAAGACCAGATGCAATTACAGAAGAATGTCTTGATTACTTAGAAGAATTAAATAAAAAGACCTATTTAACCATAGAATTAGGACTGCAGACTACAAATGAAAAAACAGCTAAATTAATTAATAGATGTCATACCTTAAAATGTTTTGAAGAAATGGTAAAAAAATTAAGAGCAAGAAATATCGATGTAGTAGTTCATATCATAAATGGTCTACCCTATGAGACCAAAGAAGACATGTTAAACACAGTAAAATATCTAAACAACTTAGATATCCAAGGAATAAAAATACACATGCTAAGTATTTTAAAAGATACACCATTAGAAAAATTATACCAAAAAGAACATTTTAAAGTATTATCAAAAGAAGAATATATTGATATTGTCATAAGCCAATTAGAATTATTAAGACCAGAAATTGTAATACATAGAATTACTGGAGACCCTAAGGTAGAAGATTTAGTAGAACCTACCTGGTTAATAAAGAAATTCTGTGTATTAAATGATATAGATAAAGAAATGGTAAAAAGAAATACTTATCAAGGAAAAAAAGCACAAAAAAAGGATTAATCAAAATCCTTTTTTATATTTTATCAACTGGTACTGCTGGTTTTTCTACTGGTCTTGGAACAGGCTTTGGACCTGGTTTTGGACCTGGTTTTTCAACTGGACCATCTACCATTTCATGAAGGGTAGTACCTAATGTTGCTAAATTTTGAAGTTCACTTGGAACAATAATCTTAGTTGCATGACCATTAGCAACATCAACCATAGCCTCATAACTCTTAAGTTTCAATACTGCTTCATCCATACCAACATCTTTAATTAAACGTAATCCTTGAGCGGTAGCTTCTTGAATTTTAATAATAGATTGAGCTTCTCCTTCAGCTTCTTTAATCTTAGCTTCTTTAGCAGCTTCTGCTCTTAATACAGTACTCTCTTTTTCACCCTCGGCAATTAAGATTTGACTCTTCTTTTCACCTTCAGCTCTAAGAATTGCTTCACGTCTTTCACGTTCTGCACGCATTTGCTTTTCCATAGCTTCTTGAATATCACGAGGTGGTAAAATATTTTTTACTTCTACACGATGAACTTTAATTCCCCAGGCATCTGTTGCTTCATCCAAAATACTACGCATTTTAGTATTAATAACATCACGACTAGTCAATGTCTCATCAAGCTCTAAATCACCAATAATATTACGAAGTGTAGTAGCTGTTAAATTTTCAATTGCACTAATTGGATTCTCAACACCATAAGTATATAACTTAGGATCTGTAATCTGATAATAAACAACTGTATCAATCTGCATAGTAACATTATCTTTTGTAATAACAGGCTGAGGAGCAAAATCCTTAACCATTTCTTTTAAACTTACACAACTTGCTACTCTATCCAAAATAGGAACGACATAATGTAGACCTGTTTGCATAGTTCTATGATATGCTCCAAGTCGTTCAATAACATATGCTTTTGATTGAGATACAATCTTAACTCCAGCAACCACTACCAATAAAAGTATAACTAATATAATCAATAACCAAAAACCAAAATTCATTACTTCTCCTCCTCTTTCTTGACAATTAGTTTTACGCCATCTATAGAATCAACAATTACTTTATCACCAACATCAAATGTATCATCGCTAACAGCAGTCCATACATTGCCAAAAATTTCTACTTCACCATAATGATTTGGTTTAATTTCTTTAATGACTTCCGCCTTTTTTCCAATAACTCTATCCAAGTTTGTTGGAACAGGTTTTCTATTCTTCTTTGCTTTTCTCACCATCGGCAAAGTAATAAATAATGCAACAACACTAACTACAACAAAAACCAAAAGTTGCCATAAAACAGAATCCGTAAAAAATGAAGTAATAAATGCTGCAACAGCTCCAATGGCAAACCAAATAGATACTAAATTAACTGTTGCTAACTCAATAAATAATAGTACTAAAAATAGTATAATCCAATAAATAGACATAAAACTCATCACCTTACTTAAATTATATGCTATTAAAATACTTTTTTCAACAACTTTTTCTTGTTTTCAAAAACAACTTATATTATAATTATTTTAAAGATAGGGGTAGAAAAATGCTAAAAAATACTACATATAAACAAAGAACAATTATCATTGTCACTCTTATGATATGGTCAGTCATCTTCATAGGTAGCGGCATCAGTATGCAAATGATGGATAAACCGAAGACAAAAACAAAGACAGAACTAAAAATAACACAAAAAAGAGTCGCTAATATGAAGAGTAATGAAATTCTTCTAAAAAGTATGGAACAAGAAATTAATCAACCATTAAGTATGAACATCAAAGATTATTTAGAAAATGTAGATGATATTGATAATACCATATTAAATGAATTAAAGTTGGACACCTCAATGGTAAATGCAAATCAAGCAGGAACATACACATATACTGTCACATATCAAAAGAAAACTTTTAATGGTACTTTTGAAATCAAAGAAAAACCATTACCAGATATGGTACTAACTTTAAAAAGTTTAAACTTAGAGTTAGGTTCTGCTCTATCTACAGATATTCAAACTTACATTACGGAAACATTAACAGATGAAGTTAAAAATAACGTAAAATTAGATTTAACAAATGTAAATACTGCTCAAGCAGGAAACTATCAATATACAGTTACCTATAATGGCAGACTTTACACAGGAAATATTACAATATATGAACCTCAAAAAGCAGAAGAAAAAGATCCATATGAACAACAAAAAACAGATTGTGAAACTACCGGAGGTACTTGGGATAGTGCATCCAATACATGTATAAAATCAAGTAGTCAACAACCGAGTAGCACACAATAAAAAGAGCATTGCTCTTTTTTTTAACTTAATCCAACAATTTCATTATCCACTAAATCAATCTTTTCATAATTAGGATGTTTAGGTAAACCAGGCATCCTTAAAATATCACCAAATAGAACAGTAATAAAACCAGCACCATTATAAAGTTCAATATCACGTACATAGATAGAATAGTTAGTGGGATTACCTAACTTTTTAGCATCATCAGATAAAGAATACTGTGTTTTTGCACCACATATAGGAAGATAAGAAAGATTGTTTTTTTCTAAAATAGAAATTGTATTTAAAGCATCGGCACTGTACTCTACCTTACTTGCATGATAAATCTCTGTTGCCAATTTATAAATCTTATCATAAATACTGTCACTATCATCATAAAGATAATGAAAATCAGCTGGCATAGATAATACATCTTCTACTGCTAAAGCTAAAGGTATAGCTCCTTCTCCACCATCACAATAAGCAGTACTAACAGCAACAGAAATATTCTCTTTTTTACACCAATCTATCACAACCTGCTGTTCTAAAGAAGTATCAGTATCATAAGCATTTAAACAAACAACTAGCGGAACACCATATTTTTTCAAATTAGAAACATGAGCTTCCAAATTACAAATACCTTCTCTTACGGCATCCACATTTTCTATTAATATATCTTCTTTAGAAATTCCGGCATTATACTTTAACGCTTTAATTGTTGCAACTAAAACAATACACTCAGGAAAAATAGAAGCTTTACGACATTTAATATCTAAAAACTTTTCTGCACCCAGATCAGAACCAAAACCAGCTTCAGTAATAACATAATCACCTAAAGAAAGTCCTAATTTAGTTGCAACAATACTATTACAACCATGAGCAATATTAGCAAAAGGTCCACCATGAATAATAGCAGGAGTATGCTCCAAAGTCTGAACTAAATTAGGATAAAAAGCATCTTTCAATAAAGTTACTAAAGCACCTTCAATATGTAATTCTTTTGCCAAAATTAACCGTTGATTCTTATCATATCCAATCACAATATTCCCAAGCATTTCCTTTAAATCATCTAAAGAATCAGCCAAACAGAATAAAGCCATAATCTCACTAGCCGCAGTAATGTTAAATTTTTCCGAACGATGCTCTAAAGAAACATGACGTAAAGCTCGATCGTTAACATCCAAAGAACGATTAAAAGCGACCGTTTCAATACCAAGCTCATTCCCATGATAAATATGATTATCAATAGCTGCACACAATAGATCGTTTGCCGCAGTAATAGCATGAAAATCTCCTGTAAAATGCAAATTTATATCTTCCATAGGTACAACCTGACTATACCCTCCACCAGTAGCTCCACCTTTCATCCCAAACACTGGTCCCATGGAAGGTTCTCGTAAAACAAGAATAGGTTTTTTCCCTAATTTATGAAATGCATCACCCAATCCAATACTAACCGTAGTTTTTCCTTCACCATAAGGAGTAGGACTAATAGCCGTTACTAAAATAAGTTTACCTTTACTTTCCCTTGGAATTAATGTAATTTTAGCTTTATCATTCCCATACAAAATATAATCCTTCTCACTAAGACCTAAAGAAGAAAGAACATTAGTGATTGGTTCTTTTTTTGCGTTATGAGCAATCTCTATATCAGTCATAATATCACCTCACTAACTAGATTATAACATATTTCAATTTTTTATGATATTTGTTTATTAAATCATAATTATAAACAAAATTACATTTTTCACCATAGATTTTAATAATTTTATAAATAAAGTAATTAGGAAAAAGTAAAAAGTTACATTTGCATTACTATTTTACTCCTGTTATCATGTAAAAGCAAAAGGAGGAAATGTATGAAAAAAATAATATTTATCTTAATGACAATAATGTTAACATTCATATGTAGTACAAAAGTAGAAGCACAAACACAATTTTATGAAGGAGAGTATATCGATGGAATTTACATGAATAAACAAAAAACTGAAATATCCGCCATTTATTACCAAAAGGCCAGATTCTTTCGTCAAGTAGGAACAAATCAATTTGCCTATTGTATAGATCCCTTTATATTCTTTACAGAAGGAAGTACCTATGAAGAAACAATAAACCCTACCAATCTAACACAGCAACAGAAAGAAAGGATTACAGAGATTGCCTATTTTGGTTATGGTTATCACAATCACACAGATAAAAAATGGTATGCAATTACACAATTTATGATATGGCAAACAGCAGATCCAACAGCTAACTTTTATTTCACAGATGGATTAAACGGTCCTAGAATCGAAGCATATACACAGGAAATGAACGAAATAAACACCTTAATTACCAATTATCATAAATCAACATCCTTACTAAATAAGACTTATACTATAGTAGAAGGAGAAACCATTTTTTTAGAAGATACCAACAATATAATATCAACATACTCCATAGATAATCAAAATTTCCGCATTGAAGGAAATAAACTAATTGGAGATAACTTAACAAAAGGAGAATACACAATTAATCTCTTAAAACAAGAAAATCATTATAACAAACCCATTTTATTTTATCAAGCATTAGATAGCCAAGCATTAATGCAGACTGGAGATATTCCGAATAAAACTGAACAATTAAAAATAAATGTAATAAATACCCTAATAGAAATAACAAAAATAGATAAAGACACACAGTCAATTATCGCCAGTGGAGATGGTTCCCTTATCGGTGCAATTTACGGACTATTTAATCAACATGATGAAAAGATAGCCGAAATTACTATTAACGAAAACTCAAAGGGAATCATTAAAAACATACCATTTGGAACGTATTATCTACAAGAAATAGTACCACCAAAAGGATACCAATTAGATACTAAAAAATATGAAATAACAATATCAGAAGAAAATCCAAATCAACAATTAATATTAGAAAACGAAATCATAAAAAAGAAAGTAATTATATACAAAACTTATGATGAGACAAACAAAATACCAGAAAAAAATATTAATTTCCTAATCTTTGATAAAGATAACAATTTAATTACAACAATAACAACTGATGAATTTGGAAAAGCAGAAATCATTTTACCTTATGGAGAATATAAAATAGTACAAGAAAATACAACTGAAGGTTATCAAAAAGTAGAAGATATAGAACTAATTATTGATAACATGGAAGATGAAATAATAAAACTCACAGATTACAAAATTAAAGTACCAAATACAAGAACAAATTTTATAACATATTTTATCACATTAATAATAAGATTATTTAACATATGAAAAAAATAATAAGTATAATAGGATTACTAATATTTTACTCTTTAACATGTTATAAAATTTATATAGATAATAAACCTATGGAAATATATAAGACAAATATAGATAATCAAATTGATGCAGAGAACATAGGCTATCTAAAAATAGAAAAAATAAATCTTTCACAACCTTTATATAAAAAAGAAAGTATTCATAACAATGTGGAAGAAAATATTACCATTTTAGAAGAATCCATAATGCCTACAGAAAAAGAAAGTATTGTTTTTCTAGCAGCACATTCGGGAACAGGACCAATTGCTTATTTTGAAAAATTAAAAGACTTAGCACTTGGAGACACAATAGAATTAAAGTATAAAAATAATATATATGTTTATAAAGTAATTAATATCTGGGAAGAACCGAAAACCGGATATATCCATGTAAATAAAAACAAAAATAATCAATTAATACTAACAACCTGTAGTCCAGAAAATGATAATAATCAACTCGTAATAAATAGTATCCAAGAAAAAAATACTAGCTAAAACTAGTATTTTTAAGACTGATTAAGTAATTCAATTGCTTTCTGTAACTGTGAATCATTATCCTCAGTAGGACTTTGTAGATAATCATCAGATAATGAAACTTCATAATCAGGACTTACTCCTTTACCATCAATCCACTTTCCTTTAGGAGTTAACCATCTTTCTGTAGTATACTTTAAACTGGAACCGTCAGATAAAGAAAATGCTTGTTGTACAGTACCTTTTCCATAAGTAGTCTCACCAACCAAAACAGCGTTAGAATAAGAATCTTGAAAACTAGCAGCCAAAATTTCAGAAGCAGAGGCACTAGCAGAATTAATTAACACCACAACCGGATAACTTCTAGATGCTTTGGTTTCATCTTTAATTTTTTCTTTATCGCCTTTAAATTCTACCCGATACAATACTTTATTCTTATCCATAAACAATTCCAAAATATCTCTCGTTTGATTAAGATGCCCTCCTGGATTAGAACGTACATCAATAATCAAAGACTGAATATTTTCTTTTTCTAACTTTTTCAGTTCTTCTTTAAATTGTTGATAAGTATTGGCAGCAAAATTTTGTATATAGATATAACCAATATCATCATGATATACATTCGAAATAACAGAAACAAGTTCAACATTACCACGAGTTACTGTTTTTTCTATCGTATCTTCTCCACGTAATAAAGTCAATTTAACTTTACTGCCAGCTTTTCCTTTTATTAAAGAACTAATATCATCCAAAGTTAATCCAATTACAGATTTAGAATCAATTTTAGTAATAACATCTCCTACTTCAATACCTGCTTTTTGTGCTGGAGAATCATTTAAAATATCGATAACAATAAAATCACTTGTATCACTAGCAGCAACAGTTACACCAATACCAACATAGCTACCATCAACAGTAGTATTAAAAGCATCAGAATCATCTTCATCCATATAAATAGAATAAGGGTCATCCAATGACGAAATCATTCCCTCAATAGCAGCATCAGCCAAATCGCTACCATCTACATCTTCATAATAAGTATCCAAAATATTTTTATATACTGCAACCATTTCTTTTAATGGTTCTGATACCTTTACACCTTGATAATTATTACGGAAAATAGATAAACTAAAACCAACTATAATACCAAAAGCAATTGAAACAACAACAATAATCAATACTTCCAATGTATTAAATCCACTCTTATGTTCAACAATAATTTCCCTAATATTTTCATCATCAGAAACTTCTTCTGTTAATTGAGAAATCTTATGAAAATTAGGTTTTATAAATGGACTTTTATTATGTTTAAACATAATACCACCTCGATACAATCTATTACTATCATACCATAAAATGCCAAAAAAAATAAGGAAACTTCATTCCTTAATTTAAAACATCAGAAATAGCATCGAATCCTTCAACATAATTTGTAACTTTTCCTTGATTAAACTCTATCAAAGTAGGACCTGAAATTTTTAAATTATCAACTACTTGAACAGAAGGATTAGACGTATCTGCAGAATATTGTTTATTGAAAGCACTACTCATATCAACAGTATAAATAGAAAAATGATTATCCTTATCTTCATAAGTACTAACTAAATTAGTATAAGATGATTTTAAATCTTCTGAAGACATATCATAATAAAGTACAAAGTAGTGATCATCACCTTTAGAAAAACTATTTCCCGCTAAAATCTCTTGATATTGTATATCTGCTTCTGCTGGAGTAGTATCAATAACACTAGATGAAGTATCTCTTTCAAGAAGATAAACTGTTAAAAAATAAAATACTGCTAAAAAAACAAAGACTGCTAACAATATTTTAACCACTTTAAACATTTCTGATGAAAAAGAAGACTCGATGGAATCTATCTTAGAATGCATCTTTCTTCTGTATTGCCTATTATTTGCCATATAACCACCCAATCAAATTATAACACAAGAAAAAAAAGAGGTAAAGCCTCTTTTATTTCATAGTCTGAACAACACCAATAGATTGAGCAACTTCCACTAACTCATCCTGATTCAATACATCACTAACCAGATAATATTCAATACCATTAGTAGTCCAATTTAAAGAGTTATTAGTCATAACACCTAAAGTATCCATTAATTGATAAGGTTCTCCGTAAGTAGGAATAATAGTAAACTCATCTTCGATATTAGCAGTCTCTTCCACCAATAGAAAAGGTTTTTCCCCATCAAAAGTCATAATAATTCTTTCCCCATTATCCTTTGTCACTTTCTCCTCACTGGTAAGTTTCGTACCAGAAGGAACCATTAAAGGATAAATGCTATCATCTAAATTACTAGTTTGCTTGATTTCCTCTTCATTAACTGAATATGTCTTCATAACAGTATCCAAAGAAAAATAGTCCTTTTTAAATGTAGGAGAATAATCAATATTCTTAAACTCCATCGTCATACAAATTACAGAATCACTATTATATACTTGTACTTTTTTTAACTTTAATTTAGAAGACAAATCTATTTTTTGTTTAACTAAATTACGATTATTAGGATAATTAACAGCTGTAGTAAAAGTATAACCATTTTCAGTTTCTTTAAAAATACGCTCTTTATCATCTTCAATATCATTAACAATAGCCTCTAACAAATAAATTTGAGAATTACTATAAGGCCAATCACTTTGGAACTTAAAACTCTTATTTAAAGAAGGAGTAACTACATAAACACCATCGTCATTCTTTAAAATTACCTGAGTATGATTATTAGAAGTATTAGTAAGACTAACACGATAATAATTATCCCTTTTAAAAGCTACTTCGACATCATAATGATAAACATCATCATTATTAACGAGTTCCAAATTTCCTTCCACATAATAAGCCTTAGCATCTTTAACCTTCTTACTAAAATCTTTAATTACATCTTCTTCCCCATATTTACCACAACCAGAAAGTAAAAAAATACTAAAGAAAAAGACCAGCAAAACTTTTTTCATAATCCACCTCTTATCATAGTTCTAATAAACCTTATGCCTTTCACAAAAAATTATGCAAAAAAAAGAGTAGTACTAACTACTCTCTGAAATTCTTACCTGTACTTGTTTAGTCTTTGGTGTATAAGTAAGCAATACATTAGATTTCTCAACCTTAACATCAACCTCATGCTCACCAACACTATAACCATCAAGATTAACGTAAGCTGTAATCGAAGAAGCATCAAGATTATTAACAATATCAGCACTACCACTAACAACAACTGTAACCTTCGTATCGGCTTGAGATAATGCCTGTACGGTATAACCATCAGCTAAATTTCTAAATTGAATCCTATCAACAGTAAACTCTTTAGAGATTGAATTATCAACTTTAACAGAAACAGTAATCGTTTTTTCACTAATCTCAGTAATACCATTAGGTTTTTTCAAAGTAACATTAAACTCTTTATCTGCTTCTAATCCTTTAACATCAATTTCTACTTCCAACTCATTTATCTTGTCAATAGCACTTTGTTCACCATAAACAGTTACATTAGAAACATTAGTTTCAATAGAAGTAATAGCTTTACCAAAGGCTAAGTCACCAGTAGGAACAATAGTAATTGGTATTTCTTTACTTGGAGATGTAATAGTAAGTTTAGCATCAACAGTCTTAGGTACAATTTCAACATCAACTGTTTTTCCTTCTGCATCATAAGCAACTAAAGGAACCTCTTTCAAAGTTAACTCTCCAGCCTGTGGATTACTAATCTGATCGACATCCACTAAAGCACGTACAGTAGCAACCTGCTCTAACTTATATTTTGCACCTTTAATAATAACATTAGTTCTATCAAGTTCAACATCATCAATATATAATTTACTGTCCAAGTTATCCTGATGTAGAATATCAACTGTTAAAGTACGAGTTTCACTAACTTTCTCATAAATAGTAACCGTTACTTCAGACGGATCTAAACGATAATCCAAAGATTTCAAACGTTGCGAATATTCTAAAGTAACTTTATGATTTCCTGGTTTTAATCCTGTTAAATCAACAGTAACTCCTTTAGAAGGCGATTGTTTAGCCAAGAAAATATGTCTTCTTTGACCTATCAAGGTAATATCAACAGTTTTAGGCAACCCTTCTACAACATATAACTCTTCGTTATAAACAGCAGTTACAGGTTCATCATATAACACTTCCGCATACTGATCAATCATAACGCTTGACTCTTGATCTATTAATACAAAAACACCAAAAGCAAGTATCAAACTAACAATAATTAAAGTAGATTTTCTACCAGCAATACGATCAACACTTTTTGCATTATCTTTAAAAAAGTCAGCAACTTTTAAAAACAACTTAGTAATGGGAGTAATTAACCATTTATCAAAGAATGATCCAATATGACGAAAGATTGATTTTATACTCTTACTTATTCTCTTCATATATCTCTTCCTCATCTATTTCATCTTCATCTAAATCAATATCTTGTTTTGGTCGAAGTTCATCAATTAACATCATACGAACATCATCTAACGTTAAATTATATAGCATTTCTCCCTTTAATGCTATAGAAACACGACCAGTCTCTTCTGATACCACTAAACATATAGCATCCGTCTCTTCTGACAAACCTAAAGCTGCCCTATGTCTAGTACCTAATCTTCGATTTAATTTAGGACTGTTACTAGTAGGAAAAACTGCTCCTGCACAAGTAATTCTATCCCCTTGAATAATAACACCACCATCATGAAGTGGATTTCCTTCATAGAAAATAGCTATTAACAAATCACTAGATAAATCTGCGTATAATTTTTTAGCCTTATCAATATAATTTCCTAAACTAATATCACGTTCTAATACAATCAATGCACCAATTCTTTCTTTTCGTAAATAATCAACTGCATTAACAATTTCGTAAACCAGATGTTCTCGTTCATCAACAGTCAAAACTTTATGCCTTCCTAACAATTGACTACGACCAAGTTGTTCCAAAATGGTACGAATCTCAGGTTGAAATATTACTATTAAAGCAATCGGTGCCCATTGGATAATATAATCAAGTAAGACTGCAATAGTAGTAAATCCTAACCAATCACTAACCCAGCTCAAAATAATAACAAAAACTACACCTTTAAAAATTAAAGAAAGTTTTATATTATTTTTAATATTCTTTAAAATAAAATAAAAAATAACCCAGACAAGACATATGTCTCCTAATTTTCTCAGTATTGATATAACATCAGTAACTGTTATCGTCATCTAATCCCTCCATATTACATAATAATATATAATAAGAATAGTAAAGGTATCCCTTTTTACAACTATATTTAAAATCTATTTCAAACATCTCTATAAAGTGAGAATAAATTAACCAAAATAATAGATAAAAGGGTATAAACAATATACCAGCCTACCCTCAATAACAATGATAACATTTTTTCTACAAAATAACAACCAAAAAAGAAAAGAATATAAAATCTTCTCTTATGACGTATTTTAAAAAATGAAGTGCACAGAAGTTGTGCACTAAGATTTATAACTGATATAATATCTTCCAAGCAATTTA
>CALVYD010000011.1 GCA_944371995.1 uncultured Bacilli bacterium | reverse complement strand
CGAAAAGCAGTACAGCCATCTCCACCATTTCCAGCTTCCACTCGAATTTCCACTTCATCTACAAACATATACTCTCCTCCTTTTAGGCCTTATTATATCATCAAGAAAAAGAAAAGAAAAGAATTTCTTTTCTTTAACGTGTAGCAGTAGGTTGTTTAGTTGCTGTATTCATATTTTCATCTAATAAACTTAAAACAGCATCTTTTCCTTTACCTGCAACTGTTCTTAACCCGTTTACTGCTTTTTTACTAATAGTAATAGCATTAGCACCACGAATGGTAATATTAAATCGAGAATTTTGCATAGTATCTAAGACATTCTGAGAATGACTTAGTTTTTTCTGATAATACACACCTTTAATATCATGAACTACTGATTTAATACGATCACTAACTTTATCAGGGTTTAACATAGCTTGTAATTCTTGATTATCTTGCATACTAGCAGTAACTTGATTTACCTTTGCTTGTTGCTTACTTAATAACTGACTTCTTTTTTGTTCACGATAAAACTTAGGTAACATAATTGCTTTCTGACGTTTATCAATACGTGCATTTTTCTTTTGTAGTTTCTGAATAATCTCCTGCTCTTTTTTTATTTCTTTAGCAACTTTTCTCTTAGCCCTTGCTGTTTTCATTTTATTCTGAGCCTGCTTTAATGAATCTATTTGAGCAAGATGTTCTTTCTTCTCTTGTGAAATATGATCAGATTTCTCATCAAGCTTGTCTAATTTAGCTTCTTTTCTATCAGAGACATTAATTCGTTCCTGATAATTCTTCAAAGTTGTCACAATTTCATTATACTGTAATTTTAACCCTTCAATTTCAACAGTAGTTTTATCTGTCAAAGCTCGTAAACCTCTATTTTTTTGTTCCAAACTTTTAATTTGTTTAGAAATTGTCTCCAAACTCTGCTTTAAGAGTAATTGATATACTTTATCAGAATTATTCATTGTTAGCCTCTTGTCCTAATTTAATATCTTCGGCAATAGCATTCTGAACAGCTTCCCATTCTTTAGCATCTTTTATTTCTACTAAATTATAACTGTCTTGATCTTGCTCTAAAATAGATATATAAGCTTGTTCATGATCATCATCTACTTGTTCACCTAGGGAATATAAAATATAATCTTTTCCTTCATATCCAACCACATTAAAGATATCTAAAACTTCTATTTCCAATTGCTGATTATCCGGAGTTACTACTTTAACTTTATTATCCATAAATGTGCCACCTCTATTCTCTTTAAGTGTAACACAAAGCAAAAAAAAAGAAAAGAATTAACTTTCCTTTTTTCTATTTTTACCAACTTCGACTTTATTCACCTACAGGATAAACTGAAGCTTGTTTTTTATCTCTTCCTAAACGTTCGAATTTAACAATTCCATCAACTGTTGCAAATAAACTATCATCATTACCACGACGAACATTATTACCAGGGAATATTTTAGTTCCACGTTGACGATATATGATAGAACCTGCCGTTATAAATTCACCATCAGCAGCTTTAGCTCCAAGTCTACGTCCTGCAGAATCACGACCATTAGATGTTGATCCTTGCCCTTTATGATGAGCAAATAATTGGATATCTAACTTTAAAAAATTCATAATTCTCCTCCTTACTTTACTTCGATATTTGCTGGATAATTTTTTTCCAACTCTTTTAAAAGACTAACCATATTGCCAATTAGTATTTGAGTAGTAGCATCTTCATTTTTTATATCAATACTAATACCTTTTTTACTAATCATATAACTTAGACTACCTTTATCTAATGCTAAAATACCATTCACAGTTGTTGTCACAATACTACTAGCAGCACTACATACAATATCTTTACCATAATCATCGTACATAGCATGACCTGAAATAGCTATTTTTTTGTATTTAGCATGTTCTTTCTCTACTTTTACATGTATCATAATTAACCATTAATTTTAGTAATTTGAATCTTTGTATAAGGTTGTCTATGTCCTTGTTTCTTACGGTTAGATCTGTCTTTAGATTTATACTTGAAGACAGTGATTTTCTTTTGTTTACCGTTTTTGATAACTTTACCTTCTACAGTAACATTAGTAAGATAAGGACTTCCTATTTTACTATCAAGCATTAATACTTGGTCGAATTTAACAACATCACCAGGATTAGCATTTAATTTTTCAACAAAAATTTCACTACCTTCTGTTACGTAATATTGTTTTCCTCCAACTTTAATTACAGCATTCATTCGTATACCTCCTTTTTTTTAACTTAAGACTCGCTCTTAAGGTACAAGAATCTTGTTTTTACCTTTTCAATGCGGTTTGAGCATGAGGCGTCAAACAGTTAAAGTATAGCATATCTACTCTTCTCTGTCAAATTTCAATTTTATTTTTTCAAAACATTCTCTACAGGCTTACGTTGCAAAACATCTCTAGCAAACGTATTAACATCATCAATAGAATGAGTTACATTATGAAATGGTAAAGTAGACAAAATATCTTCCCCATAATCTTTCATTCTAGAATCCAGTATCGAAACAATACCCTTATCTGTAGAACTACGAATCAATCGTCCTACTCCTTGTTTCAATTTTAATAACATTTCAGGTACATAAACTTCCTTAAACCCGTCTCTATAATGAGAAGCTTTTTCTTCAATAATTGGTTCAACAACAGGAAATGGTAATTTAGTAATAATAACTTGTTCTAGTGCTTCTCCTTTAATATCAATACCTTCCCAGAATGTTCCAGTTGCTAGCAAAGTTGAAGCAGTATCACGTTTAAATTCGGATTTAAGTTTTTCTGCATTTGTACCATCTTCTTGTACTAAAATCTTAAAATCATATTGTCTTTTTTGTAATCTATGATAAACCTCTCTCATGTCTTGTTTAGAAGTAAATAACACTAGACTTCTACCATTAGTAATTTTAATTAGTTCATCTACTTTAGAAGCTAAAGAGTCCAAATATAAGCTATGATCTTTACTTTTAGGACTAACACCATCCATCGCACAATATAAAAGTGCATTTTCATCATAATTATATGGAGAAGGTTGACTAAACTCTTGAAAAACTGGTGTTCCAATCATCTGATCCAATCCTAATTCTTTCATAAAATAACTATAATTATTTTTTTCTGTTGTTAAAGTTGCAGAAGTAAAAACCTTTCCATAATTTGGATTACTTAATAACCGTCTAGAAAGTTCAGAAATATTTTTTGGAACATAATTTAATTCAATATGTTCTCTCGTATTAGGTAAAAAATTAACCCAGTAAATACTTTTTGAAGAAGAAGATATTAAATCACAAAAAACTAATCTTATCTCTTTTAATGAACTTAATTGTTCTAACAACTTTTTATCAGAACTTGGATATTTTCTAGCATATTGCTCTAATTCATCTAATTGATTTACTAAATCTATTATGCTTTGTTTAATCATAGGTGTACAAGTAAACCCGCTACTTTCAGAATCTAATACATCTACTTCTTCTTTAGCATGTGCTTTATACTCTTTTTTAGCCTTAGTACTAATCATACGAAAAACAGTATTCATTAAATCAATAATAGGAAAATCATCTTCAACAGTCTCATCAATACGACTATATATACTATAAATTAAAGACTCAAGGTCTGTCTTAGAAACACTTTTCTTATATGAGTTTACAATCTTTTCAACCAAAGCATGTGCTTCATCTACAATCAATATAGATGGATCCTGAACTAATTTATCTTCACTATCTCGCTTTAATATTTCAACCAATAAATCATGATTACATATCACATTGCTACTTTGCTTCCATTGTTTTCTAGTTATTTTATACTGACAATTATTCTTATACAAGCAATTAGTACAATTTACTTTATCAACATTAATTTTTTTCCATATTTGCTGAGGAACATTATAATCTCTTTTATCTACAGCACCATCTTCAAACATCTCTTGTAAATACTGATATTGGTGCTTTTTATCATTATACTTTAAAAACTTTTCTAAACGCTTCTGACATATATAATTATTTTTTCCCTTAGCAACAACCACATCAATATCAATATCTAACATTTTAGATACAAGTCTTACTTCATTTTTTAATTGTTCTTCAAGAGCAATAGAGGATGTAGATATTAAAAATCCTTGAAAGTTTTTATGATGCTTACTAGCATATATTAACGGAATTAAATAAGCCCAGGATTTTACTATTCCAACACCAGCCTCAATTACTAGTACTTCTTTATTACTTAAAATATCCAAAATATCATAACTCATAGTATCTTGACCAGGACGATATTCTATATGTTTTTGACCTTGTAATTGCTCATAAAATTGATCCATATCGTCATACAACTCTTGATTAACTTCATGTGTTTGTTTCCAAATATCCATACTCCCTAATCCCCTTTTCTATTTGTCGCTATATTATAACATAAACTTTAAAAAAAACAATAATTATCCATGGACTCTGAAATATCATCTACTCATAATACTAAGCGGATTTTAGTTGTTCAAAATAGAATTTTCTTTTTAATTTTTACTAATACCAATATTATTTTAAACTATTTAACTAACTTCTAAATCTTATTTTTTTACAGAACCTTGCATCATCTTTTGCATTGCATCATGTTCACTTTCAGACAATATAGTGTGTCTTGCCAAAGATAAATACACTTTATTAGCTAAAGATAACTCTAAGGCACCTACTTCTTCTATATTTTTCTCCACTCTATTCTTAGATAATATTACTCCTCCAACAACATAAGTCCTTTTTGTTTGAGGGAAGGTATCCACTTTTCTTCTTACTTCCTCTTCTGTTGCAACTTCATCATTTGCCATACTCTCTATTTTACAAGGTTCGTTAGAAATATAATCTTTCATTTTCTCCTCTGGTACAAAAAATTGTTCTTGCTGCAATACTGTAGTTAAAGTATCGATATCACTAGGTACCATATTTAATTCTTTTAAAATATAAATACGCATCCACTTTTTACTGTCATAATTTAATAAATCAGTATTTTGTTCTAACAACTCTTCATATCCTAATTCTAAAATCATATCTATAGTATGTTCTAATTCTTCACTTCCTAAAAAAGAATACTTAGAGGCTCTAGACATAGAACCTAAGAATTGATAACGTTCTAAAATATTTAAATTGTCTCTTAACACGTTAGAATCTTGAAACCATACCTCTGGATCTCTGGCTAATAATAATGGATTTAATCCTTTTTCCTTCATAGACTTTTGGTTTAGGGAAATCACATCATAAAAACTTGGATTCTCTAAAATCATAGGATGACTAGTAATAAACTCCAAATCAAAGTATCCTTCCTTACAGAAAGAAACTATACTATCTAAATAAGCTTTTGAACTAGACTGAAGAATATTAACAATTTCTACTTTATCTTTAACATCAAACGATGTTATTATCTGTAACATATCTTTCACATCAGAAATAGAATTTTGCATAATACGTCCCATATCACACATCTCAATAGAAATACCAGCATCACTTAATAAAGCCTGATATTTCGTAGCTGAATTCTCTGTTAACTCATGATAAGTCTCTTCTAATTTCTTATAATAAGGTAAATTAGATGTATAGATATATTTTAATACTTCTAATTTAATTTTCTCATTAGGAATGTGAGATACTATCTCTTGATGATTTAAAATAGGAAGTTCTGGTTCTTGTTGTAATAAAGAACGTAGATTTTCATATTCACTAACACCCTTAGAAGCATCCCTTCTTCTTTTACTTTCATTAGATTTTAACTTAGTAACACGTTTTCTAATAACATCTATTCTATCTAAAATCGGTTTGATATCATACATTTGATTTAAGGCATCCTTTTGCTCTTTTGTCCCTGCCTCGAATCCTTTAATTTCAGTAGCAGAAAACGACAGAAATGTTGCATTTTTTACAACTTCTTGTACCTCTTTAATAGCAACAGCCATAGATACTGCTTCTTCTATGGTAGCAAAATCTTTGTTTAACAACATAAAATAAGAAAGAATATTCATCTCTTTATTATCTAACAATCGCATATTCTCTTTTGTCTTAGTAACAGAAGCTTTTACAAGTAATGACGCTAGACCAATACTTTTTATAACATTATTTTTCTCCTCTAAAACTAACTTAATTGTTTCAAAATTGTTAGCTAAATAAATTTTATGAAGATTTTCAAAAAACTTAGCAAAATTCTCTGATGACTTTCTTTCAACCATTGGAGCAAGAGCTAAAAAAATATTCTGTAATTCTTGAATAGTAAAGACTGGATTATTACTTCCACAATAAGCAATTATTAAATGAATTACATCGATATCTTTTAAATCAGTTAGTTTATGTGCTTTATTATTTTTTAAAAAATTCTCTAAATATTGTAATTCAATATTTTGAAATGACATGTCTTGTTTTAATTTTTCTTCTTCTTTAATTACTGCTTGAAGCAATTCTTGACGCATCATTTACCTTCACCCTTTCTATACCTTTTCTACTATCTTGTCCCAATTTATTAAATAGTTCTAATTCATAATGCTTTTGTAAAGTCATAAACTCGACACTATCACAACTTTCCTTAAATACTTTTTGATTATTTGCTTTATAATCACTAAGTACTCTTTTTAAAAAGTCAATGTATCCCTTATCTTTATCGCTCTTCTTCATAAAAGCTGTAATAACAGCATAAGTATTTGGTCCCAATCTATCAAAAACTACTCTTACCTTATGATCTTTTACTTCATAAAAACCTGCAGTTTCATTATTACTAGCAACAAATCTTCTAACATTTTTAAATGTTCCCTGGACAATAGAAGAAAATAACTCTTGAAATTTAGGATAATATTCTCTAGGAATTCTTTTATCAATGTCTTCTAATACCCTAATATTTCCACCTTGTGTAGTTGCAAAAACCAATCTATTCTTTTTATGTTTTTTCTCTTGGCTTACTTCTTTTACTGGCATATTTAAAATTTCTAACTTTTTCTTTTCATATTCTAATTCTTCGCCATAATACTGTATCTCTTCTAAAGAATCACTAGATACTTCTTGTATCATATGACTAATCTCTTTCATGGCCTTTAATGTCTCTAAACGTAATCTCAACATAATATTTTGATAATTATAATTTTCTAAAGAGGGTAAAATATCTTCTCTATTTTCTATCAACTCTTGTAAATTTGCTTTAGAAAATCTTTCAAGATAATAAGTAATCTCCCCTTCTAAATCATCTTTTTCCTCCTGCACATCTTCCTCTACTGTAGTGTCTATAGTATCGTCGTAACAGTTCTCTACTGGTTGAAAAACACTTTCCTTCTTAGAAACAGAAGCAGCGATACTTTTTAACTTCTGAATTTCTTTCTCCATTAATAAAGCTGTTTTTTTATTTTCGTTTAGAGCTTTTAAAACATCCTCTTTTGTTGCCAAGTCCAAATCTATAATTTTAAATTCCATAATTATCACCTCATCATATTCTTCTTACTTTAAAAATACGTTCTAATTCTTGATCTATTATCTTTCTATTAGTAAATAAAGCTTTTGTAAAACCTAGGGTACCTTCTTCTAAAATTTCTTTAATCTCTCGAATATTTTTGTAACTCTAATTTTAATCGTAATAATCGTGCTTTATAATTGGTGTTTTGTCTAGAAAGAAGTAAATGAACAAGTTCTTCAGTAAAAACACTATCTGAAATCATTGATAAAATAGGCATAAAAAATCTACTTCATCTCTTGCAAATCTACACTCTTTAATTCTTCGATTGCATTCAACATTTCCAAAGATATTTTATGATTATCATCTAATATAGCTAACATTTCTTTCTCATATGTTGTAGTCGTTAATTTTTTATAAAACACGAAGACTATCCCTTTTAGTGCCACTTATTATAACATATTAACAACATTTTTGCAATTCTTTATATTTTTTTACTATCTTATGATACACTAATAAATAAGGAGATGATTTTGTTGAAATATAAGCGTGTATTACTAAAATTTAGTGGAGAAGCTTTAGCTGGCTCTAAAAAAACTGGAATTGATTTTGATGAAGTACTTCAATTTGCTAGAGAAATTAAAGAGTGTGCAGAACTAGGTATAGAAATTGCTATTGTAGTTGGTGGAGGAAACTTCTGGCGTGGAAAACTAAACACTTATATGGATCGAGCTACTAGCGATTACATTGGAATGCTAGCAACTACTATGAACGCCCTAGCCTTAGGAGATGCTTTTAAGCAAATAGGACAAGAAGTACGTGTTCAAACAGGAATCGAAATGAGACAAGTTGCTGAGTTTTATATTAAAGACCGTGCCATCCGCCATTTAGAAAAAGGAAGAATTACTATTTTTGGATGTGGTACTGGTAGTCCATTCTTCTCAACCGATACCGCAGCCGCTCTTAGAGCAGCAGAAATTAAAGCTGATGCCTTAATTAAAGCTACTAATGTCAATGGTATCTACAATAAAGATCCTAAAAAATTTGAAGATGCCGAGTTTATTCCACACATTACCTATTTAGATGTTTTAAATAAAAAACTAAAAGTTATGGATTCTACTGCAATCAGTCTATGTATGGAAGAAGAAATTCCTATATTAGTATTTGACGTCCATACAAAAGGAAACTTAAAACAACTTTTACTTGGAGAAAACATTGGTTCCATCATATCATAAATAGTTAAGAGGTATAATATGAAAAAAACACTTGATATTAATGATTATTACTTTGGAGTTATAACTGCAACTCCAGAATATTTAAAAAGTGCCAAAAGAACTCGCCTATTAAATGGTGTAGACTATGATCCATTCTATGATACACCAGATAATGAAGCATTAATATTTGGAGTACCAACTTTGTTAAAAAAAGAAACCATAAATAATAAAACAATTTATATTGATGAATATCATTCTAGATATCCTAAAGAAATAACCTATTCACTAAAAGAAAAAAATCGTCAGGGACTGGTGCTAGCCTATATTAAGCCATTTACTGATTATTATAGTGAAGAACCAACTTGGTATTTAGAAGAAGATATCGTAAAAAATAATACTTTCTTAGAATTATGTGAAAAACATACCTATTATATTAGTTATTCAAAACTACATAAAAGTGAAGCAATCATTACTTTAGAAAACTATGAAGAAGAAATTATGGATGATTATCTAAAAGACTTACTAGGAGATGAACTTTTTTTACAAATAACTGGTCAAAACAAAGAGTATGTTAAAGAAAATATTTAATTTTATAACGAACTCTCTTGATTAAAAAAGAACAGTAGAAAATTACTGTTCTTTTACTTTACGATAATCTTCATCTATGATTGAGTATAGGTAACACTCTACTTCTTTTTTTGTTTTCTTTTTTAAAAATTCGCGATAACCATTTAATTGTTTATCATAATTAGGATCATCGATATTTTTTAATTTATAATCGATAATAATCATTTTATTTCCATTTTCAATAACTAAATCCATAATTCCATGTGTATTTTCTTTTTTATCAATAAATTCATATTCTGGATAAAAAGTACCATTGATATTTTCTGTTACGAAAGAACTTTTTAAGAAAGCTTCTATTTTCTCTTTTATTTTTCCTGATAATCCTTCTAAATTAGGATGTTTGAAGTCTAGTTGTTCTAGTACTTGGTGTACTCTGATACCAAACTCCATCTTTTCTTTTTCTTCTTTAGTAGATAGATGAAGAATATCTTTGGAGTATCTTGTGTGTTCTACTGGAATCTTTTCTATTTCTAACTCCTCTACTTCTAACGTATCCGTAGATAATTTTAATTCATTTTCATCCGTATTATTTTTAGATAGTAAGTAGTCTTTAGAAGGACTAACACTGACTTCTCTTTCATATGGCAAAAGAGAAGAATAAATACTTTTGATAATTGATAAAAATGAATTATATTTACTACGAATAGAACTACTTACTAAACCATTACTTTCTACTTCTTCTTCGATTTTTTCTACAACCATAATCATCTTTTCTTTTGCTCTAGTTAAAGCAACATAGAATAATCTTATTTTTTCAGATACTTCTTCTTGTTTAGCATTTTCTTTCACCAAAGTCTTTAAAATAGTATCTTTATAAAAATCAGTAACCATAGGTAAAACAATACCATACGTATTATCAAATAAAATTCTCTCTTTTAAATCACGTAAATTAAACTTAGAAGCAAATCCCGCAAAATAACAAATCGGAAACTCTAATCCCTTGGATTTATGAATAGTCATGATTTTGCAACTATTACTACTATCAGTATTGACATTAAACTTTAAATCTCCTCCACTATCAAAAATAGCATCTAGATGAGTAATAATATCATCAATAGTATAACCATTAGTCTCTAAATTACCAATCAAATTATATACATATTCTAATCGAACCTGAAAAGAAGAAATATTACCAATTTTTAATAGTTTACCCTCATAATCAACTACCTTAATCACAGTTAAGAAAAACTCACTAGCAGACATCTCCCTAACCTTTTTCCCTAATTCTTCACAAACTTGATATAGCGTTGTCTCCTTCATTTTATCATTTACTAAAGCACCATATATTTCCTCATCAGTAAGCTCAAACAAATAACTTCTAGCAACCGAAACAAAACTATATTTTAAGCTATCAAAATCATCTTGTTTAGAAATCCTAACAATTAAATTCAATAAATTCTTTAATACCAAAATATCATTATCTTTACTAAGAGACTCCTCTTTTAAAATAGAAAGAGGAATTCCCAGATATTCAAATATCTTTTTATATAATTCAAAGTTTTTACTTTTATCTAATAAAATAACAAAATCACTATATGCAATTGGTCTTACGATACCCGTATCTTTATCAAATACTTGATATTTACTATTTACTTTTTCTTTAATATCTTCCCCTATAATAAATGCCTCTTGTTCATCTTTCGTAACTGGAGAAGTTTTATCAAAGCTATACGTTAATAATTCCATGTGATGATTATCTTTAGTTTTCCCATTTTCTTCATAAGACATATTTCCAAACACCATTTGATGAGAAGCTTGATAATCAGCTCCACCTATTTCATCATCCATAAACTGATTAAATAATAAATTAATATCTTCTAGTACCTCTCTTCTTGATCTAAAGTTCTTAACCAAATCAATCTTAATGCCTTGATCTGTATCACGATAAGTATCATATTTCTCTTTAAATAAATAAGGATTCGCATTACGAAAACGATAAATAGATTGTTTAATATCACCAACCATATAAACATTATTATTAGCTATTAGATTAATAAATGCTTCCTGCGTATCAGAAGTATCCTGATACTCATCTACCATAATTTCATGAAAACTATGAGTTAATTCTTCTCTAATCTCTTGATGCTCAGACACAATCTGAATCGCAAGCCTAGAAATATCTGTAAAGTTATAAATTTCTTCTTTCTCTTTATAATTAGAGAGTCTCTTATCTAATTCCTTCAAAATATCAATTATTTCTTCTTGATTAGAAACAGTACTTTCTAACTCTCTTTTCATCTCTTCTATAGAGGAATAGGTCATCTCATCTTTAACTTCATCTAATAGTTCTGTAAGTTGCTTCTTTAACGCTTTCCCCACTTCATCTGAGTTTTTAGGAAGAGAAGGAAATCTTTCTAATTGATCTAACGCTTGTTTTTGTTCTTCATAAGTCTCTTTATTTAAAAAGGAATATAAATAGTCTTCTACTTTAGTCATATACTTACCATCAAAATAGCTAGACATCTCCAGAAGAATCTCTCTCATTTGTCTAGTCCTTTTATGAATACTATCCAAATACTCTTCTATCACGTTATCCCAGGATTTTGTATAACTATCTAAATAAGTATTCAAAAAATGCTCTTTATCATACTTTAATTCTATTTTTTGATAAATATCTAATAATCCTTTTTTTAACTCTTTATCATCTTTATAACAAAAATCATGAACTAGCTTAGTAAAACGTTTATCTTGCAATAAATATTTTTCATCTAAAATCTCATCTAATAATTCCTGTTTCTTAATATTAATAACAACATCATCTGTAATTTGAATATTATTTGTACAGTTAATTACCGTATGATACTTTTTAACAATTGATAAAGCAAAAGAATCGAATGTTGTAATATAAGCACCATCAATACGATTTGCTTCTTCTTCTAAACCAGGAGTTTTTCTTATTGCTTTTCTAATTCTCTCTTTCATCTCTGCAGCAGCAGCATTCGTAAATGTTAAAACTAATAATTCATTAATATGAACGCCACTTTTTAATTTTCTAATCACTCTTTCTGTCAAAACAGCAGTCTTACCAGAACCAGCACCTGCAGATACAATAATATTTTTTCCTTCACAATCGATAGCAAGTTGTTGTTCAGGTGTCCAAGATGGCATTAATATCCCTCACTTTCCAAAAATGATAAATCAGAGACTTTGTCCAAATACACCATATCCTTTTGTGTATGATAGCAAATATCTTTAAACCCGCAAAACTCGCAAGAAAGATTCTTACCATCATAAATCTTAGGATTAATAGCAAAATCTCCGTCTAAAATACTATTCATACCATTCAAAACTTCTTTTTTAGTATAACGAATAATATCATAAACCTCTTTATCATTTAACACTTTAGCATAATGATAAAATCCCTTATCCGTATATTTCATACTCTTAATTACTTCACTGTTTTCATAGGTAGGATCAAAACGTTCTAATATACTTAAATCATCTGTAGAATAACCTTGCAATTTGATTCTATCTTTTTTAATATCTTCCATACTCTTATGATCAAATGATGGATAATTAAATAAAATATTCTGATAATAAATACCTGTAAAAATAGGATTTTCGAACACTTTAGAATAATTAATTAAATATAAATATACTGGTAATTGCATAGACAACCCGTATTTCATTTTTTCAAGTCTAGTATCTACTGTTCCTGATTTATAATCAATAATTGCAAAATAAGTATCTTCTATTTTTTTATAATACATAATCTTATCTATTGTTCCAGTAAATACAACTTCAATATCTTTTCTTAACGGTATTTCTATTTTTTCTTCATGTAATTCATCATTATATCCTAAAATTAAATCTTGTTTTCTCTCTTCTTCTAAAAGATCTAATAATTCTTTTTTTAATCTAACTAATAGCACTTTTTCTTTCAAAGATAACTCTCTTTTTTCTAAATATTTTTGATATTCTTTTTCAAAATCAAAATTAGTATTCTTATACAACTGTAATATTCTATGATATAAAGAACCTATAAAAGCTGCGAAAGTATCTTCAAAAGTATTTAACTTTAAAACATAATTTAAATAATATTTAAACTTACACTCATTATAAGAATTCAAACTTGTATAAGATAATTTTAAAGGATATGGTAAATGTTCTAAATAAGTATCATGATTAATCCCTTTAAATTGATTATCATACGTCTGATATGGAATTTTGTAATGAGTATATAACTCCTTTAACATAGGAGTAATTTCTTGATATCTATAATAAGTATCTAACTTAGCACCAAGCCTTAATTCATTATAGCGATTACTAAAAGAATAAGTATCATCTTTTTTTGCCATAACCTTTATCTTATATTCCTCTATAATACTAGAAGGATACATACTTTGAAATGGTGTTTGCAATTTATAAGATAAATAAAGATTTTTAATAGAAGAAAAAATATTCATTAATGAAGTTTTAGCAAGTTTATTTTTTTGATCTGTAGAATATAATAATACTTCACTCTTATCTTTATCCGAAATATACTGAGTATCTTTTTCAAGTTTTGGAAGATTATCTTGGTTTAGTCCTAAAACAAAGACATATTCATCATCATAAAATTCTTGCTTTTCAAGCTCGCCTACATTAACTGCATCTAAATACTCTTCATTTGAAATAGTAGCAGACTTTATTTTAGATATTAATAAATCATGGTATTCTAAACTTCCATCATCCAAATCAACTAAAGAATTTAAAATATTCACTAACTTTTTAGTAATCCTATTACTACTTTCCAAATCTATATTTCCAGTATTTAAATACTCTTTAACGATATCACTCCCGTAAATAGGATAATTCATTGGTAAATTAACTGGTATTTTATAATAAGAAAATATTCTATCTATCGTATACAAATAATCTCTAGACACATTAGTTAAATATATTTTTTGAATATCGATACCCTGCTTTAAAAGATGTAATATTTCTAACGCTACACCATTTACTTCTTCTTCCATCGTTTTATATTCAGTAACAAAAAGCTCTTTACTCTCTACTTTTTCTATCTCATCAATACCTAAAGCAATGCGTTCAAATAAGTCTAATCTAGGATAATTTAACACTACTTTCTTTTTATCTTCTAAATACTCTTTAAAAACAGGATTATACTCCAACAATCCCTGCTCTTTTAATTCATTTTTTAATTGTTGCAAAAAGACTAACTTTTTATTGTTATACTTTTTATTATCATCAATAACATAAAGATAACTTAAATATACACGACATACATCTACTTTATAATGGTACTTTTTCATCAAATATAAAATAGCACTATCTTGATAAGTAAAAAAATAATTACCAAGATATTCTTCTTTCGTCATAAACTTTAAATTATATAGTCTATCTTCTTTCTCTAACAGTCTTAATATCTTTAATTTTTCTTCGTTAGGACAAATAATTAACATATTATTTTCTAGTTGTAACATACTCTACTCCTTTCGCATCTTTTTCTTATCCAAAATATATCCCAGTGTAACACTAGCAAGAATAGCTTCTAATATTTGTAAAGAATATGCATATCTAGGCATAACCTCAATCAATAAATAAACACCAAAATAAACAATTAAAATAAAAGTAATTAAAAACTGAGGATTCTTATATATCTTTTTAAATATAGTAATAATACTTAATAAAGACATAATGAAAAAGAAATAAATAAAGAATTGATTCACAATTACATAAGGTTGAACCTTTTCCTGATCTTCAATATGTCCTAAAGACCAAGATAAATCAGAATTTAACCAAACAACTTTTATTTTCTTTAAAAATAATTTAGGAAACTCTAAATAATCTTCCTGAATTCTTTTCTTTAAAGCTTTTTCCGTTTTTTCTCTACTATGAGAATATTTTATAGAATCATCTTCACTATACATTCCGTTTGTTTTTACATTTAATCCTTCTAAAAACTTCCAAGCAGGGTTCGTGTTTTCCAAACCATTAGGAGAAACATTCGTAGCTTTCAATACATAAGAAGTTCCCTGCGTTAATACTACATAAGACATAATAATACAAAGGAGACTAACCAATAATTTCTTTTTATCTTTCTTCTTAATAAACATCAAAAATAAAAAGTAAAGAATAAACCCGGTAATAACGACAATAATCTCACTTCGTAGCATATTACTAAAAGCGAGTAATACACCAATAATAATAGAATTACGTACTGTAATATTTTTTTGCTTAATCCAAATATAAATAGCAATCAACAATAATAACATAGGAAGAATCTGATTAGTTAATACCGTATTTAATAACAAAGAAAATAAAAAAACAGAGTAAATAATACCTATAATACCAGCAGCTTTTTTATTAGATAATTCTTTACTAATCAAATAAATAAAAACAACTGTAAAAGAACTGATAACACAATTTACAATTTTTAAAAATAAAACACTATTAATAATAGATAGAAGAAAAGATTGATAAATAACATGTCCCATTTGATATGCCCAGTTAAGAAAATAAATAGATGATTTATAACTATCAGTATGATGAACTAACTCCAAAGAAGCATCATACATCGTTTTAAAATCCGAAATAACTGGTGTATGAATCAAACAAACAGCAACAACTCTAATTAATAAAGAAAAGAAAAAAAGAAAAATAACAAACTTATGAGAACAAATGATATCTTTAATTTTTTTCATACAATCACCTATATTTATTATAATATATTTTAGAATAGTTTTATAGTTTTTTAATAAGAAGTTACAATTAAAATTAGAAAAAAACATTAGAAAATCTTACGAATTTCTATTTTGATATCATCGACCATTTTTATATGTATAAAAGCATTCCATTTCAGTTCTATATGCTCTATCCATAATCTGTTACAAACACATGATACGTCAGCAATGAAAATGTTTTTTATACTTTCATAATATAGTTTCTTCAATTCTACAGTAGTATCTGTTCTAAGAAATGTATAATTTTTCATCGTCTATAAATCCATTATCTTTTTAATTAACAATACAAATTGCTAACATAAATTAATAACTTCCATTTTTTAAGAAAACAAAAAAATCAAGAAACTGTAAACGAAACCCTATATCCAAGAAACAAAATTCATATTGCATACTTTATCTTGATTTATTTTACCTAAATATAACCTATACTAATTCTTCTAAAATCTTATTCAACTCTTCAACCTCTTCCTTACTAGTTTCTTCATTTTCCAAATCTTTGTCAAACCAAGCTGGCAAATTCGCTTCTTTCTTTGTATTATTACTCTTAGTTGTCTTATTTTTCTCAAATGCACGCTTCACCTTTTTATGTTCTTTCTCTGCTATCTTCATAGCATCTTCTACCGTTTCTATATTTAATCTCTTCCATTGTCCAGCAATCGCTTCTACATAACTTTTCTTTAACTGCTCATGATTAATCTTTAAAACATAAGCAATTAATACATTGACAACACCAGGATTTAACTTTTGATTAACTAACAAATTTTCAATTAACCGTTTATCCCTATCTGTTGGTTCTGCACCTTTATACTTTGCTTTCAAAAATTGATATGGAGTCAAATTCTCAAAAGCATATACCATTTTAGCCCATTTAGAATGATCTCCTGCCGGCTTTTTCAAATAATCAGGTTGCTTATTATAAATCAACGTAGGTAAATCTCCATTATGTTCAAATTGATAATACTCTCGACAACTTTTTCTAAGAAGAGTCTTATCAATCATCCCTTTTTCATTCAAAGAATCTCGTACCAATCCCTGCATCGCAAGCGTATCTAATTGATACGTAAAACTAAGAGCATTAATAAATTCTTTAGTCTCTTTAGAAAAACATTTTTCATGAACCATACTACTAGGAATACTAGAAATAAGTAAATTAAAATCAATTCCTTTATTAAGCAAAATATTATTAATATCCCTTTTTGTAATATCTTGATTAACTTCAAAAGTATTGCCACGAACTGAAGTAAAAACCTCATCAAAAGAAGAAGTAATGTCTTCATAATCTTTTAGATTAATACGTGGAATTTTATAATAATTAACAATTCTTTCATATTCTTTTTTACCTAAATTATTAAACAATACAACATTTAATATAGGATGAGTTAAAAACTCATGAGCAGACATTGGTGAATAAATTAAATAAACATATTGATTAATATTTCCAGTCTTATAATAAGTTTTTAAAAGACCACATGCTTCTAATTTCTCTCTAGCAATCACAATATCTTCCAGCCTCAATTGCATAGTAGCCATCAAATGATGATGTGTTAAATCACCACTCATAACCTCCAACTTATCCAAATCATCTAACAAAGTAAAATATAAAGAAACTGCAGTATATCCTATAATTGGTTGGTAAAGCATACTAATAAGTTTCTTATCAGAATCATTAAGTACAGTCTTATTAATAACAATATAGGTATCCGCAGGTAAAATCGTTCTGTTTTTCATTCCAATCACCTACCAACTATCGTACAATAAATTTAAAAAAAAAGATAGTACTTCTTCTATGTAAATTGAAGCCAAGAAATAATCATAGAAGGAGTTATCTTAGTAAAATATAAAAATGTAAAGGCAATTAATAAAAATGGTCCGAAAGGAATAACTTTCTCATGATTTTTATAAAGTAAAAATAAAGACATTGGTAAAGCCAAAACACTTCCTAAAAATACAGCAATCGTTCCAAGTAAAGGATCTAAGACAAGTCCAAATAAAAACATCATCTTAACGTCTCCTCCACCTAAACTTTCTTTTTTTAAGGCTTTCTCCCCGAACCACATAATTACATACATCAATAAAAATAAAAATACACCCGTCAAAATATGAGTAATAACTCCCGATATACCTGAAGATAAAAATTGGAAAATAATAAAATAAATAGCAAAGAACAACAACACTTCATCTGGAATAATTAAATAGTTAAGATCACTAACAGTAATAATTATTAGTAAAGAAACAATACCTAAAGCAATAAGTAATTCATAAGAAAAACCAAAACTATAATAGGATACAGCAAACAAAATTCCCGTAAAAAATTCCATTAGTATTTCCATAATATCAATAGGTTTATGGCAATACCTACACTTTCCCTTCAAAAATAAATAAGAAAAAATGGGAATAGAATCAAAAAAGCTAAGACTATGAGAACATTCCTTACATCGATAAGGAAAAAAATGATAATCATCTTCAGCAAGCCTACTACCTATAACTGTATAAAGGCCACCAAAAAATAATCCTAAAATAAAAAAGATAATTAAATATAAACTATCCATAATTATCCTCCTTACTGTATTTGTCCATAAATAGAAAACATAGGTTCTACAATTGATAAAAGAATAATACCAACTACACCAGCCAAAGCACAAATCATTAACGGCTCCATCAAACTCTTTAACTGATCGATAACAGATTTATGCAAAGCTTGAAAGTGATCAGCAACCTTCTCCATCATAAGTCCCAGTTGTCCAGTAGATTCACCAGTAACTAACATTTCATAAGCAACAACTGGAAATGCCCATTCTCCACGGAATGACTCAGAAATAGAATTTCCTTTTCCTAAATTGTGTAAAGTTTTATTAATAATCCGCTTATAGACCTCATTATTGGTAATCTTAGACAAAATCTCCATACTATCTGTAATAAAGACGCCATGGTTAATTAAAGATGCAAACGTCTTCGTAAAATTGGCAACTTCACTATAAATAATAATACTTTTTACAACCGGAACATGCATCAAAAATGTCTGAACTGCAGTACGAAAACCAACTACTTTCTTATATGCTACAATAAATCCAATAACAAGACCCAAAATGGCAATAATCAGAATAATATAATTATTCTTAATAAAATCACTGGCACCTAATACTGCAAGCGTAATAGCAGGTAACTCTGCATCATTTTCTTCAAACATAGAAGCAAATTGTGGTACTAGATAAGTAAGCATGAATATCAAAACAGCAAAAGCAACCGTAAGTACAACAACCGGATATGTCATAGCACTAGTCATTTGCTTACGAGTTCTTTCCATAGAAGTATAATATTCTGCCATATCATCCAAAATAGATGGTAAATCACCAGTCATTTCAGCAGTCTTAACCATGTTTATTAATAACTTAGGAAACACTTTCTCCTGTTTCATCATCGCATTTGATAAACTTTCGCCTTTTAAAAGCTCATAAACAAGTCTCTGGAAAGCTTTTTTAGAAGCAGGTTTCGTTGCTTGCTTTGCCAAAATTTTAACAGCATCAACCAAAGGAATTCCCGACTTAATATAAGTAGAAAGCTGAGTTAGTGAAAAAGATAACTCACCTACTTTCATCTTAGAGTAATCATTAATATCTATATCGTAAGCCGGACGAACTTTAATAGAAATAACTTCATAATCTTGCGATAATAAGAAGTTTCTAACTTCTGTCTCATTTTCCGCTTCAAAGGTACCATTTTCTTTTTTACCCATGGCATTAACAATAACATATCGATATTTTATAAGTGGTCTATCTGGAGCTTTTTCTACTTGTTTTTGATTATTGGTATTAGTTTTAAACTCATCTAAAGAAGCCATAGAATCATCTTGCTTCTTTTTTTTCTTAAATAAGCTCTTTTTTTCTTTCACAGTACGAGAAGACTCATCACCTGAAGCATTAGATTTAGGTGCAGAAGTCTTTTCAACGGGTTTAAAAAATGAATTATTTTTTGGTTTTCCAAGTTTAGGCGCAAAACTCACCGTACATCACTCCCTATTCTTTAATAAGTATATCATAACATATTTTTTTTGAAAATAATTTAATTAACATTTTCATACAATTTACATATATTAAACTAAGAGGTGATGATATGTATCCAAACCCTTATCTGATGACTGCTACACCAAAAGTAAGCTTATTAAGTAAAGGACTTTCTTCATTAAAATCTATAAAATGGGCTACTTTACTAGAAGGAACACAAAAAACATTAGGTGTAATCAACCAAGCCATTCCCATTGTTTATCAGATAAAACCTATCGTAAACAATGCTAAAACAATTTTTAAGATTGCAGATTCTCTAAAAGAAGATCCTGTCCAACCAGAAGAGATAAAAGCATCTCCTACTACAAATACCACTACTAATACATCATCAACAAGTCCTATCTTTTATATATAACTAAATATAAGAAGGTCGTGGAAAACAAAAAAACTCAGGTATTCCTGAGTAAATTCTTATTGGTAGCGACGGAGGGAATCGAACCCACGACCTTCTGGGTATGAACCAGACGCTCTAGCCAGCTGAGCTACATCGCCATTTACCTGCGACAAATTGATTATAACAAATAAAATTTAGTTTTTCAATACTTTTTTTCGCTATTTCTATACAAAATGACTTTTTTTAAGTATAATAACAATACAAAGGAGAAAACTATGAAACAAAATTATGAAGGAAATATAAATCGTCTATATTTAATAAAACAAAAGGGAGAATATAGACAACAATCAATAATAGTAGAAGAAAACGTCCCTCTATATAGAAATATATTTGGCCACTGGGTACGTGATGACAAAAAAGAAGTGCCTACAGGAAAAGAAGAAGCACTAGACCGTGCCTATGATATTGCAAATCAATATCCAGATATTCCTGACGGCGAATTAATTGGAGGATATAGCTATTTAGATGAAGGAAGTATAAAGCGAGTTGCAACAAAAGGAAAAACGTTAAAGAAAAAAATAAATTAACGTAAGAAAAAATTATATATTTTTAAAAAGAAACCTTGTATCCATGGTATGCGAAGAATCTTCTTCGTTTTTTTTCGCTCCATTTCTAATACTATTTTTAAAGCTAACTTTTCTATTTTTTTAGATTCAAGTAACAAAAACAACTTTCTTTGATAAGGATGCATAGATAAAAATTTCTTATAAAAGGACGACTCTACATACTTTTCCTGTGAATCAATCATAACCTGATTAAATCCTGTAGCATAAGCACCAGGCTCTACCAGGCAAAAAGAAATGCCATGTTGAAATACTTTCTCCTCTTCCTGCAATGTTTTAACAATCTGTGAAATTGCTGACTTACTAGAACCATATACTCCAAAAAAAGGCATCGGAAACATACCAAGTAAAGAAGAAGTAACAAAAATCTTACCTTGTATTCGCATATCTACCATATGTCGATATACTTTCTTTAATAACAAGAAAGAGCGAAAAAAATTAACTTCATAAATATCTCGCAGACTATCTTCACTCATATACAAAATACTACCAGCAGTACCAATACCAGCATGATTAAATAGGCAATCAATATCTAAATAATCAACCATACGAATATCATCAGTTAATAGATCTAACTTAAAACATCTAGCAAACACCATTTCTTTCTTTAACTTTTCACGAAGCAAGTACACTTCTGCAACACTTCTACAAGTCATATACACCAAATGTCCACGTCTTGCAAGCATAACTCCTACTTGATAACCAATACCAGAAGCAGCTCCTGTAATTAAGACACGCATAAAATCACCTACTATTACTATAACCAAAAAAAGAAATTCTATTTTAAGAATTTCTTTTTATAATAAAGGATACACCTTTTTTCTCGTTTTTAATTGTAATATCATAATTCATAATATTAAGAGTCTTTTTAACAATCGAAAGACCTAGACCAAACTCTCCTTTGATTCCCTTTCGGAACGGAGTAAAGATTCCTTCAAGAAGATTATCATCGATGTGTTCACCATCATTATAAAGGACGAGTTTGTTTTGTTTAGCAGTAATTTTAATAGTAGTATTGGCATATCTCATAAAATTCGAAAGCAAATTATCAAAAATGGTTTCCCAATGTTCCATAGTACCATAATACTTTGACTTTTTATCAATATCCGTAACAAAATTAATTTCTTTTCTATGAAACTTAAATTTTTCGACTTCAATAGTAATAATTTGCCCTATATCGACTAATTTAGACTCGATATTTTTAGAATTTTTAAGATAATCAAGTTTATTTAAGTAAAGAAGTGAGTGTACTTTTTGTTCTAATTTATCGGTTTGCTGTTTGATAACCCGAAGTGCGGTATTACTATCTTCAACATTATCTTCAACAGCTTCAATATATGATTTTATAACGGTGAGAGGTGTCTTAAAATCATGTGATATATTTTGATACATTTGATTGCGATATTCTTCTTGGTTAATTAAAGAAATACGCATATCTTCGATTGCTAAAGCAAGTGATTTAATCTCGTCGTCAATCTCAAAATTAATATTATGATTATAATCTTGGTTATCAATATGATCTATCTTATCTTTTAATTTTTCAATCTTCTTAACAATAAAGGAAGACCAAATAACAAGAAGTAAACCAATTAATAAGCAAGTAGATAAAACTATTGGAAAGATAGCACTTAAAATTGCGGCTTTTGTTTCGTTGATATAGCTATCATTTGAGATAGCAACTTTAGTAATTTTATCTTTGGTAATTGTATAGTAGTAGTAAGTATCATGATTATAGTTAAATTTACCATAATCATCTTTAATATAGGATAATAATTTATCAGTATCACTGATGTTAATTACTTGTTGTATATTTTCACTGGTTGTCATAGTATCATCTACAATATAAATATAAGCAACTTCTGTATTCAGCAAGGATTTATCGATACGATTATTACCTACAAATTTTAAGGGTTCACTTAAGTAAGTATAAATATTTTTTTCGGCTACTGGTATTAACATCTTGGGAAGAATAACACCTAAGGAAATAAATAAAATAACAAACGCTATACCGATTAAAACAATTAATTGATGACTTAGTTTTGTTTTTCTAAATTTCATGATAAGCGATACCCGTATCCATAAACTGCACTAACATTAAGCAAAGGCATCTTTTTTCTAAGTCTTCTTACTAAATCATCCACTACTCTATCGGTTCCAAAATAATCTTTTCCCCAAACGGAATCAAGTATTTCTTCCCTTGAAAAACATTTATTTTTGTTTTGAACAAATAACAACAACAAGTCAAATTCTAAAGTTGTAAGTTTAATTTCTTTTCCTTTTTGATCGAAAGCAACACGTTTATCAACATCAATTGTATAATCATCATATTTAATTAATTGCTTTGAAGTATCTTTATATACTCTTTTTAAAATTTTATCTACACGTAAGACTAATTCCTTACTAGAATATGGTTTTGTAATATAATCATCGCTACCTAATTCTAATCCTAAGATTTTATCTAAATCTTGATCTCTTGCGGAAGTAAAAATCACAGGTACATTGCTATCTTGCTCCCGGATAGCTTTGATTATATCATAGCCATTGACATCATCTCCTAACATAATATCCAGTATCCAAAGATCAGCTTTCTTACCGATATAATCAATCGCATCGCGTCCTTTGGTAAATGAAACAACTTGATAACCAGAACGTTCTAAATAGGTCCGAATAAGGTTTGATAAGTCAATTTCATCTTCAACAAAACAAATTGTATACATATTAACCACCTACCAATAGTATAACACTATTCCCTGAATTCTTCTATAACCTTACGGGCATCGCCTCCTTTAATGATATTTTTTTATTTTCTTAATCCACATCCATCCTTTCCAAATCTATATAAAATAAATATTAATAATCTTAAATCTGTTTTCTATTTTTTTCTTATCTATCATCCTCCTCTTGACAATATAACTATATCGCATAAATGTGTAAGAATTATTAAATAATTATGGGAAATTATGGGAAATTATTTTCCAATGAACAATTTTTCTATCATATCCTCCTTTCATGCTACCAGTATAAAATAGTATTATGAAAACTATTTGATAAAAAAATGGGAAATTACGGAAAAAAAAGAAGACTAATTAGTCTTCCACACGAATGCTTCCAAGAAAAGAAAATATATTATCATCATCAAAGTAATCATCATCTAAACCAGAATTACCAAACGAAATATGATATTTATTACCATTATCATCATAGAAATAGAAATAATAATTATTTTTTTGCTTGATAAGATAACCCTGATAATCTCCTTCGATATAATATAACTCTCCTTCAGGTAACAAATCATTTACCAAATTCCAAATAATATAATAATACCTCACATCAGAAGTTTTAGAAAATAAATTAAAATCCTCATCTTGATGTTCTTCTAAATAATGTAATACATCTAACGTAGAAGTAAATTGATACTTTTTCTTAAACTCCAAAACATCTACTTTATCATCGATTGACAAAATATCATCATCAAAATTTCCTTGTACTTCACCAGCTAAAACGAAACGGTTTTGCGAATCTGTATAGCCAATAACATCTTCATCTACATTAAGCAAAGAAAAGTCCTCGGGAACACAAACAGAAAAATTGCCAAAGGTATAATCACAAGTCTTATTTATTTTTAACGTAATTGTATCACGAAAAGCGATAACCGGATCCGTTGTTATCCTATATTCAAAATATACAATAAACACTTTGCAAATTAAATAAGCAACAAAAACAAAAATAAGTAACCATATAATAAGTTTAATATTCTTAGCATCACTCTTCATCTATACCCTCTCCTATGATATCATTATATCAAAGAAAAAAGAAAAGAAAGCAAATTATTTTCTTTTCTTTGTATAACAATGTAAAATGGCATTTTTACTCTCTTCTCGCGTAGTATCTCTAGAAAAACCAGCAGCACAAGCAACCTTAATACTATTTGGATTAAAAGGACTAATAAAACATTCACAAAAATCAAGGCAATATACTCTATTACCTAAAATATCATCACTAACCATACGTAACGTATCCCGCATATATCCATGTCCTCTAGCTTCTTTTATTAAAGCATAAGAAAAATCAACATAAGAGGAATTTGGCGTATACAAAATACCAGAAATATCTAAAAAGCCAATAGGAAAATCTCCATAGTAAATAGAAAAAGCAGAACCATATAACTCATCATGTTCCAAATATCCTAAATTTAAAAACGTCTCTTCTTCTAAATTCCAAAGAAAACCTTGTCTTTCCTCTGCTTCTACTTTGAGAGGATTAAGATAGACATCTTCATCCATCGTTAAATGATGAAGTAACCATAAATCCTTCTCATTCGTAGGTTCTACCTTTTTCATTTGTAACTGTCCTTTAATTGGATAAAACTCCATACATCTCTTCGCCTCTGACCTATTATATTACATATTAATCTAAATTTCCACTTTAAAACGCACACTACTTAAAATATCAAGAACAATATCATCATTAAAATAATCAGTATCACTAGGTGAATTTAAAAAAGTAAACTCATAGATTTTATCATCATGATAAATATAAATATAATAATTACGAGATTGCTTAACAAGATATCCCTGATAATTTCCAGATAAATAATAAACATCTCCATTGGGAAGATTAGCATCTACTAACTTTTTACTAATATATGACATTTGAATATCAGAAACAGAAGATAAGACACTAATAGAATCATTCATATGCTCATCTAAATAATGTAATATATCCATCAAATTATAAATTTGATATCGATTGATAACTCTACTAAAATCTTCATCTGTATCTTCAGTTACTCGCCGAATATCAGCTTCTAAATCATTATCACGCACAACACTAATAATAACATGTCCAAAAGAATCAAAATAACTAATACCATCTTTCACATAAGTCTTATCAACATCTAAAGAAAAACTATCAGGAAGACAGATAGAAAAATCACCAAGACTTAAACTGCACTCCTTACTAGTAAGAATAGCTTTTTCTCCTTGTACAGGAATATACTGAAAATTTCGAATATGATACTTAAAATAAACTAAATATCCTTTATAAAGAAAAAATACAGAAACTAAAAAAAGCACTACTATAACAACAACCTTAAAAACTTTCCACGCTACCTTCATCACTATCACCTTAATATTCTTTTCTAATTAATATAGAAATAATCCAAAATAGCTTTAGCAACCATCACATCTTGATCATCATAAATACTAGCTTCATAAACAGAAATATTTCGTCCAGTCTTAATAGCACTAGCAACTACTTTTATTTTTCCACCACGAGCTGCATGTAAATATTCAATATGAGAATTTAACGTAACAGCTTTTCTTCCTGTAGCTCTAGCAAGAATACCAGCTGCTGTATCAGCAAGTCCGAAGATAAATCCACCATGTACTAAACCATAATAATTTAGACATTCCTCTCTAATATCAGCTTCCATCACACAACAATTTTGTTTTATATCAACCAGACGATACTGATTATGCTTAATAAACCCTTCTACTTGCTCCATATATTTCTTTCCAAATTCTAATAACTCTTGATCACTCATAATTCTCCTCCAAATTACAATTCTTCCAACTTCTCAATTGCTTCCTCTATCGTTTTAACAGGAATAATCTCAATATCTAAATTATCCTCTTTAGCAACCTTTTGACAAGTTTTATAATTATCTCCAGCAGGTACTAAGAAAACATCAGCGCCTCCACGTACTGCACCAAGTAATTTATACTCTACTTCTCCGATTTCACCAATAGAACCATCTGCCTCAATTGTACCCGTACCAGCAATATTTAATTTCTTTGTCAAATCTTTTTTAGTTAATTGATCATAGATAGATAACGTGGTAATAAGTCCTGCCGAAGGACCAGATTCATTAGCCTCAAAATGAAACTCTACATCAGGATCCACATCATAAGTAGAAACAACTTGTAATGCAACACCTAAAAGTTTCCTATCTTCTTCCTCATACAACTTACAAGTAAGTACTTGTTCTTCTCCATCCCTAATAACAGTAATAGAAACTTCACTACCTTGGACTTTCAACAATTCTTCTTGCACATCCTCTAAACTAGCACATTCTTTCCCATTTACTTTTACAATCTCATCCCCTACTTCTAAAGGATTATCATATCCATCTAAAGTAACAATAACATAAATATTAGTATCAACTAATTTACATGGCTTACCTGCTAACTGATAAGCATAATAAATAGCATTACTATTAGAATATTTAAGATCTAATTCACTACGGAACTCAATATCTCTATAATCCTCTTCCGTAGTATATTTATAATCATCCATACTAACTCTCTTCCAATCAGGCATAACATAACTTAATAAATAACTAAGTGTAGTTCCTTTTAACTCAGAAACATAAGACAAATTAAAACTACCTTTACTCTCATAACCATCATCAACAACAACACGACTAGAAATATCACTAATTCCTCCACCAATAATAATATAATAATTAACAGGAAAAATACAAATTACATAAAAAATAACTAAAACTAAAATAAATTTATATTCTTCTTTAATAAAACCCTTAATTTTCTCATAAACTTTCTTAAACATGAAACTACCTCCATGATACATTATAACAAAGAAATGAGGAAATATGAAAAAAAATAAAAAAAGTAATATAATTCTAATATCTTTAATATGTCTAATGATTCTATATGTAATAAACGCAAGCTTAATAACAAAACACATATTACAATATACAAAACTATTCATAGAAAAGTTATTTCCCGCAAGTTTTTTATTCTTTACTTTTTCAACATTATTAATAGAATATAATATTATAGAAAAAATAAGTAATACTCTAAAAATAAATGGTGCTAATTTTTATGTAATAGCAATGAGTTTAATTAGTGGATTCCCTAGTGGTAGTAAATATACAAAAGAATTATTAGATAAAAATTTAATTACAGAAAAAAATGCTAACTATTTAATCAAATTTACCCATTTTCCAAATCCCTTATTCATATTAGGACCAGTATCCCTATTATTTCCAAGCAAAGAATATACCTGGAAAATACTTAGTTGTATAATACTAGCAAATTTTATAATTGCTTTCCTAAATCATCCTAGAGAAAAAAATGATCTTCCTACCAAAAGAAATGAAACTTCCTCTTTTTCTAAAATATTACCAAAAGCAATCATATCATCATGTAAAACTTTAATTATCATTTATGGAACATCAATATTTTTCTATTTAATTATTACAGTGATAAATCATTACATTAAATTTCCCTTAAATGAATATGTATTAATCAATGGCATTTTCGACTTAACCAATGGTACATTTTTAACAAGCTTAATCAGCAACAATACCTTAAGAAGCATTTATATTATCTTCTTTTTCTGCTTTGGTGGAATATCTGTACACATGCAAACAAAAAGTATCATTTCTGATACTAAAATACAATATAAAAATTTTCTAATAGGTAGAATTCTTCAAACCATGATTGCCTGCTTACTATTCCTAATAATAATTAATTGGTGAAACAATATTAATAGAATGTCTAGCATCTAAATCAGGATGTGACAATACAATATCAATAGAAAAAATAGAATCAGCTACAGAAACTTTAACTTCACTAATCTGAAGACTATAAATAATACGCTTAGTACCACTACCATCGAAACTTTCAAGCTCTTCATGACCTAAATCTGGTAAAGGATAATCCGTTAATTCTCCCTCAGAACCATAACTGATAGTAAACTCATCACTTTGATTAGCATCAATACCTCTAGAAGTACATAAATCTGCAACCTCTGAAGAATCGACTGCTGCACAACCAAAAATCTGTTTTACTTCTAATATTCTTCTAGTACCATCACGAAGTGTTAAAGTAACCCGATAACCAACAGGCTTACCAGATTGTTCCAAAGTATCTATAGTCGCAGCAGTAAGTCCATTTTTTATAATATCGTCTTGAATATCTTTGGTAAGCAAATTCTTATAGGTAACCAAACTAAGTTTATAAGAAGAAACAGTCTCCTTAGCCTTTAAATCTGCAATTCCATTATACATAGAAACTACAATAACAACAACAATAGCAAATGTAATCAATATTTCTATTGCAGTCATACCTTTATTATTTAATCTTTTTACCATAACTTATCATCACCTATACCCATTATATATATTTTATCATTTATCTAAATTTACATCAATAATATTTTAACTACTACATCTGTCAAATTATGGTCTCAATATTTCCATAGTAGAATAAGTATTATAAACCTCACTATTCCTATCACTATTCATATGGCGTTCAAACTCAACTAAAACACGATATTGTGCACCATTTAAAGAAGAATAAGAATAAAAAGGCAAATATTCTATATAAGCAGTAAACATATTTCCTAAGGAGTTTGCTACAGTATTATTATTTTGCAAAACATTTTTAAAATCAGTTAAATTATAATCCGTAATAATAGCTTGTTTCACTTCCATACGACTCCACATGTTTTTACAAAAAGTTAAATCTTCGGGAGAAGTTAAATCATCACATTTAAAAACAACATATTTATTACTACTAATAGTATCAGCAGGTCCTCCACTCTTATAAAAATCATAAGAACTTCCTTGGATAAAAGTCTTAATCCAATAGGTATTATACTTACTATCAACATCATCGTAAAACTCACGTCTTTCATATTCTCCTGCTAAAGGATAAAAGTTAATATAAATAACAGAGAAAATCGCCATAACAAAAACAGTAACTACCAAAGTCTCAACTAATACAAACCCTTTATTATTTTTTTTCATCTTTTCACTCTACTTTCTTGCTATTATTTCAAAACTATTATATAATAAAATAAGATAAAATACCATAGTAAAAAACAAAGATAGTTCAAAACAAAGGGGTTGTGACACTATGATAAAATTTGACTTTACAAAGACACCGATTACGCAAATTGCTGACTATATAATTATATCAGCTGCTAAATCGAACGCATCAGATATCCACTTTGATCCTAGAGAAGATGGAATGATGATACGGTTTCGTGTAGACGGAGATTTACAGAATTTTACATATATACCAAAAACATATGAAAGAAATCTAACAACAAGATTAAAATTATTAGCAAATATGAACATCACAGAATCTCGTCTACCTCAAGATGGAGCCATCAAAGGTAACTTTGGTGGTACTTATTTGGATATGCGTGTATCGTGTCTACCTTTAAACGAAGGAGAAAAAATCGTTATTCGTATCTTGGATTATTCTCGAAGTTTACAAGGACTAGATTTCTTAGGATTTAATGAATCAAATCTAGCTCGATTAAAACGTATGATTCAAGTACCAAACGGTATTATCCTAATCACAGGAGCAACAGGTTCTGGTAAATCTACAACCGTATACTCTATATTACAAGCATTAAATAAAGAAGAAACCAATATTATTACAGTAGAAGACCCTATCGAAATGAATATTGAAGGAATGAATCAAGTACAAGTTAATGCAGAAATTGGTATGACATTTGCTGCTGCCCTTCGTTCCATATTACGTCAAGATCCCAATGTTATACTAATCGGAGAGATTCGTGATAGTGAAACAGCACAGATTGCTGTACGTGCCGCAATTACTGGACACTTAGTTCTATCAACAATCCATACGAACAATACACTATCAACCGTAGAACGTTTACTAGATATGAATGTAGAACGTTACTTATTATCAACCGCATTAACTGGTATTATTTCACAAAGATTAGCCAAAAAAATATGTACAAAATGTCGTGTAGAACGTAACACTTCAAAGTTTGAAAAAAAGGTATTTAAAAAATACTTAAAAAAAGATATAGAAAAAATCTGGGATGCCAATCCAGATGGATGTGATGCCTGTCGTAAAGGTTATAAAGGCCGTGTCGCTATTCAAGAAGTACTAGAATTAGATGATGAAATGCGTAATGCTTTAAACAACGAAAATCTAAGTAAAGATGATTTAACAAAATTAGTATATAATGACAAAGTAATCACTATGCTACAAGATGCTCTAGGAAAAGTAGTAGATGGAACAACTAGTTTTGAAGAAGTATTACGTGTAATTGAAATAGAAGATGCAGAAGATTTCTTTGAAAATGATGTAGCTGAAAAACTAAAGCAAAAAGAACAAGAAAAAGATGAAAAAATAAAAGAAGAATTAGAAAAACAAGAAGAAAAGCAAAAGCAACAAGAACAACAACAAACTGCAAAACAGGCAGAACCTCAAACTCGGCCTCAATCTCAACCTCAACAACCAAAACAAGAAGTAACTTCTCCTGCAACAAAAACAACGCTAGAAGAAGTAAACATAAATCCAGTTGAGAAAAACACCACTACACAAGCTACACCAAGAGTAATACCAACAACAATTGATAAAGGCACTCCTACTCAATTGAAAACAACAACTGCTAGTAAACCAATAAACACACTAGAAAAGATACAAAGTCTAGACGAAAAGAAAGAAGAACCAGTTCATGCCCCTAAAATACCAATCAAACCTAATCCTATTTCTACAACAATAAATAATATAGCAGCACAAAAAGTACAACAAGAACAACCTGAACCTCAGCCTAAACCAGAACCAAAACCTCAACCAGAAGTAGAACCTCAAACACAAAACCAACCAGAACAGCAACAATCAAAAGTAGAAGAAACGACACTACCACAAGAACAAGTAACTTCACAACAACCAGAACAACTTAAGCCAGAGGCACAAGAAAAAGAAGCACAAAAACAACCTGATCAACAAATAATATCCCCAACAATAAATGAAAAAATAACCAATCCTATAGAACTTCCATCAGGTCAAATAAATAACAATATAAAACCAGAGTTACAACCAGCAGATCAACTACAACAAATACAAGCACAAATCAAAATACAACAAGAACAAATGAAACAACAACAAGAGCAAATGAGACAGCAACAACAAGAAGAAGAACAGAAAGAACAACCATCTCAACCACCAATTCCACTAGTTAAAATTACACCATCCTAAAATAAAACCCTAATTGCAAACAGCAACTAGGGTTTTATTATGACTAAAATTAAATTTCTAAAAAATCTAATATTTCTTGATTAATATCCGAAACACTTCGAATACTTCCATCTTGAACGCACTCTATTCTCTTCCAATTATACATCTCAGAAAGCTCTATATAAGCATCCTCTGCATTTTTTAAATGTTCAGAAGAACGTTCGTTTTCATCTAAAAATTTTCTATTTTTTCTTAATTCCAAAGAATATTGATAAGGCATATGTAAAAAGATAGTCTGATCAGGTTTAGGAAGTTGCAATAACCAATACTCTAATTTATCAATCCATTGATACATCAAAAATCTTTCATCTTTATCTTGTATCTTACTTCCCTGATGAGCAAGATTGGAAGTAGTATAACGATCTAAAATAACATAATAACCATCATTTAAATATGGAAGAATCTTATCCATATTATATTTTCTATCTGCAGCATAGTATAATGATGCGATATGTGGATCAACTTTGTCTGCTCCTTCTGGAAAATAACCTAAACAAATTTCTGGATTACCCAGATAAGGTCCACCTACAATTTTACCCGTTGGTGTATCATACATAGGAAACCCGAAATGAACACATTTCTTTCCACGTTCCTTTAACTTCTGTTCTAGTAAAACAGACTGTGTTTCTTTTCCTGAACAATCTGTTCCTTCAATAACAATAATTTTACCTCGCATAGAATCACTCCTATCATTGATATCCCAATTTATCATATCAAAAAATAATTATTATCGCAACAAAAAATAAGTGTATCCCTAAACACTTATTCTATTATTATCATCAAAAGGTACAAGTAAACATTTACGACTAGCCAAATAATCACACATATGAACAAAGTTCTGATACTTTGTCTTAGGAGCTTCTAATACTTCATTCCCATCATAATCCTGAGTCCATGGTCCCATGTGTGTTTTAATAACAGAACAAAGTAAATCAATCTCTTCATCACTCATAAGTAAGTCTGCCTTATGTTCCATAATATAATTAGCCATTAAAACAGGATGATCAAAACGAGTATATTTTTCTCTAGGAATACCTAATTTTAATCCATCATGAAGCAAAAGTCCCATTAACATAATATCTTTCTCAACACTGCTATATTTATCTCCAATAGAAGCATCTTGTAATAACTCATACCCTATTCTAACCGCAGCCTTCGTATGACGAAGAAGGCCACCTTCTCCTAAAGAATAACTAGGATGGTATTTACCAGTAGAAGATGCAGGAACAGAAAAAAAGTAATCTGGTAGCAACTCTATCATTGTACGACAATCCTCTTGAATAGTCTCATCTTTAATATATCCTAATTCTACTTCAAACTCATCTATTTTATTCATAACAACACTCCTCCAATAATCTAACCAGGATTTCATTACTAAGATAAAAATATTTCTCTGGAATAGCTAAATACTCATCATCTTCTACAAAGTACCCTTCTCTAACCAAATCCTGATAATGATAACACTCTTCTAATTTCATAGAATATTTATCAAAAAAATTCTTCTTAGAAATACCTTTCTTAGTCCTAAGATTTAAAATCACTTCATACTCCATTTTATCATAAATACTTAGTTTTTCTTCCAGATATCGAAACTTCTTTTGTAAATAATGTGTAATACTACGAGTATTAGTATAACGAATATCTCCTAAATATCCACTAGCACCAAGTCCAAACCCGTAATATTCCCGGTTCTGCCAGTAACATAAATTATGCCTTGAAGAATATCCCTCTTTACAAAAATTACTAATCTCATAATGCGTATAATCAGATAACTTAGAACAAATCATCTCATACATCTTTGCATCCAACTCTTCAGAAATAGATTTTTCTTTCTCCAAATATAATTTGGTATGTTCTTCTAAAATCAATGAATAAGTAGAAATATGAGGAATATCTAAACTTTGAATAAATTGGATATCTTCTTCCACCTCTTCTAAACTCTCTCCTAAAAAAGCATACATCAAATCAACATTAATATTACAAATACCAATCCTCTTACAATAAGCAATGATATGGTGAACATAATCTAAATATAAACTACGTCCCATCCTCTCTAAAATCCAAGCATGTGTAGACTCTAGACCAAAACTAATACGATTTACTCCATATTTTTTACAAATATCTAACTTAGACTCTGTAATACTATCAAAATTTGCTTCAATCGTAACTTCACAAGAAGAAGATTTTTTTAAAACAGATAAAATAGAAAATAATTTTTCTAACTCACTATCAGATAAACTACTAGGAGTTCCTCCTCCGATATAAATTGTATCTAACTCTTCCCCTTGATAATAGGTATTAATTTCTAACTGTAAAGTATCCAAATATTTAGAAACATATTCCCTATCATAAAACAATTTACAAAAATCACAATAACTACAAATCTTTTTACAAAACGGAATATGAATATAGCAACTTCTTACACTATTCATAACGACGTAACTTCCTTATTGCAAATAACTTTCCACGAACAATATCACTAAATTTAATTAACATTGGCATAAACTCAGCCCTTTCAACCATAAAAATATGCATACAACAACTATTTCCTACTTTTTAACAAATTGTCCTCCTTGGAAACCATGAGAACGATATGACTGCAAAACTTCCTGAGCCATCATATACTTATTCAGATCAATAGATTTCAATCTACCAGTCAAATTTCTTTGAACAACATTTCTACCTACCTTCTGCAAAGAAGCAATCTCCTCACTACTTTTTCCTTGCATAAGTAAACTATAACTAGTTAAAACTTGTTCAATAACTCTTTTACTATGAATTGAAAAAGATTTATTCTGAGTTAGCACATCAAAAACTTGTTTATATAAAACAATAGATATACTAGGTAATTTTTCATGTATATAATCATAAATCGTCGTTTTCCCAAGTCCGAAGAAATCCGCTGTTTGTCGTATAGAAGATTGATTCTCAATCATATAGTTTGCAATATCAACATATTTCTGTTTATCACTTGGAATAAAAAAATTAGTATCACAATTCTCATAATATTCTTCTATGTGACTAGCATGTTCATGAATTTTCAGTCCAGTTTTCTTTTCACTAGCTTTTTTTAACACTTTTTCTACATCTGCCAAAGGAATGCATAAATAATCAGCCAGCTCTTGAAAAGTAAACCAATTATTTAAATATTCCTCAATAATACATTGTTCTGTAATATATTCATCCATACACCCTCCAAAAAAAATTACTGATTCATTTTGCTTCTGAGAATTCGTCCTATTTAACAAAGACTGTAACGCTAATCGATAATTTCCTTCTAAAGAAGCAAAATCTAAAATGAGACGTTTAGGAACATCTGCCATATAATTCACAGTATCCCGTTCAAACAAATAAAACATACTATCTAACGGATAATTACTACGGTACTCACGAATCAAATCATCTCGACTGACCCTAACAAAATATAACTATAAATGCTCATCGTACCGCAACTTACCATTATTTATCACTAGTAGATAAAATTGACAAGAATGCTTCTTGTGGAACTTCAACACTACCAATCTTTTTCATTCTCTTTTTACCCTCTTTTTGCTTTTCTAAAAGCTTCTTCTTACGAGTAACATCTCCACCATAACATTTCGCTAAAACATTCTTACGAAGTGCCTTAATATCAGTTCTAGCAATCACATGATTACCGATTGCTGCTTGAATGGGCACTTCAAACATCTGCCTTGGAATAATCTCTTTTAACTTTTCAACTACAATTTTACCACGATTATAAGCAAAATCTTTATGAACAATTACCGATAAAGCATCGACAACATCACCATTTAATAAAATATCCATCTTAACTAAATTGCTTTCCTTATAACCAATAAACTCATAATCAAAAGATGCATATCCCTTAGTATAAGATTTTAACTTATCAAAAAAGTCATAGACAATCTCTGATAGTGGAAGTTCATAATGAATTGTTACCCTACTTTGATCTAAATATTCCATATTAAGAAATGTTCCACGTTTATCCTGACAAAGTTCCATAATTGGACCAATATAATCAGTCGGTGTAAAAATACTAGTTTTAACATAAGGCTCCATAGTCTTAGAAATAACTTCTCTCTTTGGCATTTTTGTAGGAGAATCTACCATCATCTTAGAACCATCACTAAGTATTACTTCATAGACAACCGAAGGAGAAGTCGCAATCAAATCAATACCAAACTCTCTTTCTATCCTCTCTTCAATAATCTCCATATGTAAAAGGCCTAAGAAACCACAACGAAATCCAAATCCTAAAGCCTTAGAAGTTTCTGGTTCAAAAGATAATGATGCATCATTTAATTTTAACTTTTCTAATGCCTCCCTTAAATCTTCAAACTTACTAGCATCAATTGGATAAAGACCAGAATAAACCATAGGCTTCATTGGCTGATATCCAGGTAGTGCAACATCTGCTGGATTACTATCTAAAGTAATGGTATCTCCTACTGAAACATCACTAATACTTTTAATAGAAGCATATAAATAACCAACTTCTCCTGCTTTTAAAGAAGATACTTTAACTTCTTTTGGCGTATTAATCGAAAGTCCTACAACATCATAGACTGCACCCGTATCCATCATACGAATGATATCCCCTACTTTGACTTCGCCTTCTACAACACGAATACTAATAATAACACCACGATAAGCATCAAATAAACTATCAAAAATTAACGCTTTTAAAGGTTTTGTATAATCCCCGGTTGGAGCAGGAATCTTCTTAATAATAGCTTCCAACAACTCATCAATACCTACACCAGTTTTCGCACTAGTAAAAATAATTTCATCTTTAGAAAATCCAATAGTTTCAAGCTCTTCTGTCACCTTAGGGATATCTGCACTAGGTAAGTCAATCTTATTAACAACAGGAATGACTGTCAAATTATTATCCAGTGCCAAATACAAATTAGCTAGCGTCTGTGCCTCTACTCCCTGAGCCGCATCAACAACAAGTAATGCTCCTTCACATGCAGCTAAACTACGAGATACTTCATAAGAAAAATCAACATGTCCCGGAGTATCAATCAAATGAAAATAATAATCTTCTCCTCCATGATGATACGTAAGTTGTACAGCATTTAATTTAATAGTAATACCACGCTCACGTTCAATATCCATAGAATCTAACATCTGATTCTTTAATTCACGCGCCTCAATAGCACCAGTTTTTTCTAATATACGATCGGCAAGCGTACTTTTACCATGATCTATATGTGCAATAATACAAAAATTTCTAATATTCTCTTGTTTCATAAACTTGCCTCCACAGAACCTATTATAACAAACTTCTAAAAGAAAAGATAGAAATATCTTCTATCTTAAAAAATAAGACTACTAATAAAGTAAACGATAAACCCTATAATAATAGCACCAATAATGACTAATATTTTAAGAACTAATATATTAGACCTCTTAGACTTCCTAGGTTTAGAAGAACTATCAGAACTAGATGAATCAAAATCTTCAAACTTAGACTCTTCTTCTAAATCATCATCTTTTTTATCAATAATATAATTTTCTTCATCAGGTACATACATAATAGTCCCTCCTATCATAATTTAATTATACCTAAGAAACTAGAATTCGTAAATTATTTCTTAGAAAAAGGCTTGTATTTTTGAATAATCCATTCACTAACCTTAATACCATCCATCGCAGCAGTAGTAATTCCTCCAGCATAACCACTTCCTTCACCGCATGGATAAATACCAGAAATATTCGCTTCTCCCTCTTCGTCTCTTATGATTTTTACTGGTGAAGACGTACGACTTTCAACTCCTGCAAAAATAGTATCTTCCCTATCAAAACCCGTAATTTTTTTACCAAAAGCTGGCATTGCTTCACAAATAGCAGAAGAAACATAGTCAGGTAGTACATCTTTCAAATCAGAAAACTGATACCTTCCTTTCATAACCGGTTGAATCTCTCCAAAAGAAGTAGAAAAAATACCATCTTTAAAATCCCTATATAACTGTACCGGAATATAACCAGAGCCAGCGAAATAAGCTCGTTTTTCTAATTCTCGCTGAAAAGAAACACCATCTAATGGATGATTGCCAAAGTCATCTGGTCCTACAGTAACAACTAAAGCACTATTGGCATTTTCACTCCCTCTATCATGATAACTCATACCATTAACCGCAAGGCCTCCCTCTTCACTAGACGCATTAACAACATATCCACCAGGACACATACAAAAAGAATAAACTCCGCGTCCTTTCTTCGTAGTATAAGTTAATTTGTAATCAGCAACCGGCAACCTTGAATCCAAACTACCATATTGACTAAGTTGAATCATCTTCTGCGGATGCTGTACCCTGATACCAATCGCAAACGGTTTTGCTTGCATCAAAACGCCTCTATCATATAACATTGAAAAAGTATCTCTTGCACTATGACCTATCGCTAAAACCAAAATAGAACAAGGAATAATCTCTTGATGATTTACTTCAATTCCAACTAACTTTTGATCAGAAATCACTAAATCCGTAAGACAAGTAGAATATAAAAACTCTCCACCTAAACGAATAATACTATTTCTAATATTTTTAACAACATCTCTTAACAAATCAGTTCCAATATGTGGTTTTTGTAAATACATAATATCAGCTGGTGCACCATGTTCTACAAAAATAGAAAAAACTTTCTTACCTCGAAAATACTTATCTTTAACAAGAGTATTTAGCTTACCATCAGAAAAAGTACCAGCACCACCTTCTCCAAACTGAACATTAGAATTAGGATTTAAAATACCCTGCTCCCAGAACTTAGTAACAGTCTCTACTCTCTCATCAACACGCTCACCTCGTTCTATAACCAAAGGACGATAACCCAATTCCGCTAACATATAAGCACAAAATAGTCCTGCAGGACCAGTTCCTACAACAACAGGACGACTAGATAGATTAACATTGCCAGAATGAGGTGCTTGATACTCTTCTTCTGGTGCTAAAAAGATATCTTTAGAAGAAACCTTCTTCAAAATTCTTCCTTCCTCTTTTACCTTAACATCCACTTCATACACATAATGAATATCATTCTTCCTTCTAGCATCCAAGGACTTCTTTTGAATATGAACTTCTAATATGTCAGTAGCCTTAATTCTTAATTTCTTCGCAACAATATCACATAACTTATCTTCACAGTCTAAAAGAACCTTAATTTGACGAATACGAATCATCAATCATCACCTCGAATACTCCTTCCAACAATCATACCTGACATCCAAGCAAATCCCAAGTTATATCCTCCACAATCACCATCAACATCCAACACCTCTCCAACAAAATATAAATGAGGTATCTTTTTTGCTTCCAAATTAGAATTAACGGAAGATAACTTCACTCCACCAGCACACACCTGTGCACAAGAAAAATCACGACAACCAGTAATCAAAAGTGGAAACTCTAAAATATACGATAACAATCTATCTTTTTCTTCTTCTGTTAAACTAGACCAGGTAGAAGACTTAGAAATATGAGTCCTAGAAAGAATAACCATAAGTAATTTATAAGGAAGAAGTCCTTCTAAGAAAGATACCATAGAATAATCTCCCAGTTGTTCCCCTCTCTTAGAAAACCAAGAAGTAATATACTCCTTACTTTTATCTTTTAAAAATGGTAAAAACGATATCTTTAACTCCATCTTACTATATCGATATTCTAAACTTGCATATCTACTTAAATTAAAAATACAAATACCACTAACACCATAATCTGTAAGTTGTATCTCCCCTTCTTCGCTCTTAACAAAATTTCCATCTTGATACAAAGATACAACACAAGTTGCTCGAACTCCTGCCCCATCCTTCAAAAAATCACCAGAAGTCTTTAATGCCACCAAAGCTGGATGAACAATACTAACATCTAAACCAAATTTTTCAGCAAACAAATATCCTGATTCTCCCTCACCACTTTTCTTAAAACTAGCAAGAGATCCAGTCGCAATCACTAAATCATCAAAGTACTCTTTTTTATCATCATACACAATAACAAACTTATCACTCTCCCGGTAAACATCTACAACTTCACTACCAAGAGAAAAAATAACTCCTCGCCTACGTGCTTCTACCTCTAACAAATCACGAATACTACTAGCCTGATTAGAATACGGATAATAATAACCATTTCGAATACTAGGAACAACACCTAAAGAATCAAAAAAATCTAATACTTCCCTTTGTATCTCAGGTGTAATAATAGAAGGAAGTAACTCTTCTTCACTACTATGATAATGACATAAATCCTGATTACTATTCCAATAATTACAACGACCATTACCGGTTGCTAAAAGTTTTTTTAAGGCCATAATATTCTTATCAAACAACACAACTTGTATATCACTACAAACTGCATGAATACCACATATAACACCAGCAGCACCTGCTCCGATAATCGCTACTTTTTTCATATTTCACCTACTTCTGTTTATTGATAAAAAAAATTCTCAGGCAACATAACCTCTTTATAACCAATCACTTTATTACCTATCATTATAATATCATAAATTCATACAAAAAGAAAAAGAGTTTACCCGGAAACTCCTAAATAGATACCTATTGCTAAAGAAAGAACTATCAAAACAATGATTCCTATCCAAACAATAGCAGGTATTCCTTGATCTTCATAGCAATAAGGACATTCCTTAGTAAATAAATCTATTTCTTTTTTACAAAAACTACATCTTTTTTTCATATTTTTTACCACCTATCGACAATAAAAACGCCAGCTAAGACTATAAAAAAGCCTATACTAGCGCTTTAGTAAAGATAGTATAACATAAAACAAAGCATCTGTATACCCTAAATATAGAAAAATGTAAATTAAAAGACTACAAATTAACCAATTTTAACATCTCCTAAATCATTTTCAACGGTTAATACATAAGGTGCTTCTCGGTTATTATTTTTAATATCTACAGTTCCTAAATCTGTTGTAGAATCAACATAAGCATTGGTAATATTAGTAATTTCTAAATCACCTAAAGAAAGAACTATCTTCGAATCTTTAATCAAATTTAACTCCTCTATAGAGATATCTCCTAAATCAGTGTCAATTGACACCTTTTCTGAGACTTTAGTAACTTCAATATTTCCCTGATCACTTTTAACAGTCAAATCACAAACTTCACCAATAGAAACATCTCCTAAATCACTGTCAACCGATAAAACATCCGCTTGACCAACAGAAATATCTCCCAGGTCAGCCGTAATATCAAAACTAGTATTAGGAAAATCATCAACTTTAACATCACCTAAATCAGTAGTAAGCAAAACTTTTATATTACTAGTATCAGGAAGATAGATTCGAACTAAATCCCGAGACTTAGGAAATGAAAAGTGAAATCCCTCTTTTTCTGAAAAGATAATTGCCAAAGAACTTTTGGTATCATTTACATCAAATAAACGATAATCACTATAAATAGCTACATGTACTTGACTATCATTAGAAGGTAACACTTCGATATTACCAAAACTAACATCTATATCAATAGTTTGAAAACTAGTATCATAAACTTCTTCAAATGCTAAGGCATCACTTACTTTAGTAGTTCCAAAATTAAATTTCCAAATAGGAAGAACTCCACACATAACACTAATCATAAATCCAAGTAACAAAATACAAAGAATAGATAATAATATAATAACTATAATAGTTTTATTTTTATTCATCTTCATCATCAATATTTACTCCTTTCAAAGAAAAACACAATTTAATAATCTCCGTAAGCAGTGCATAAACAATCCATAATATCCATGTAATAGACCATGCCATTGTCAAAATACTAACAATAAGATAAATAGCTAAAACAAGTAAAGAAAGTACACTAGTAATTTGCTTATATAACTTCTCCTCTTTCGATAGAACTCGTTTTTCTTTTACCATTCCTTCTTTTTCAGGATTCATCAACTCCATATAAACTAATAATCCTGTCGCAATAGCAATTACAATAAAGAAAACACACACACCAAGAATTGGACTACGTAAAACAACTGAAAAGAAAATAATTACAACGACTGACAAAATATATAACATAACTGCAATCGTAGTAAACAATGCCTTTTTGTGTGCATGTTCTATAGGATAACTCTCTTCTTCTACCATAAGTTCTATTTTTTCATTAGTAGAAGACTTTTCTTCCTTAAACAATTCCTCAGTAGATATTTCATACAAATTACAAATAGGTATAACTTTATCAAAATCTGGCATACTTTGATCAGTCTCCCATTTCGATATTGTCTGACGAGTTACATGTAATATATCAGCTACTTCCTCTTGTGACAATCCTTTCTTTTTTCGTAACTTTAGTAATTTCTCACCTAAACTCATTTTCTTCACCTCATAATCATTATAATAAATATTTCAGTTGCATACCATCAAAACAACATGGAATTTTGTCAACTAACCTTAACAAAAAAGAAAAAACTCTAAAAAAGAGCTTTTACCTAAATCTTATCAATTTACATTTTCAGCTGGTTCTTCACCATCATCATCAGAAAGAACAGCAATATCATCAGATGGAAATTTATTCTTTGAAAAACCAAATTTCTCTTTCAAATTAGAAATATTACGAAGAATAATAGCAATACCAAATAAGAAGAATACTAATCCAACAAGTAAAAATAACCAAGGAAAATCACCCGAATTTAAAGTATACTCATCAGGATTTTCTGGATTATATCGAATTTTAAATTCCGATCCCTCTGTAAGACCTTCTGGTAAGCCTACAACATGATCATGATAGTAATATTCTCCATAAATAGAATAAGAAATAATATACTCATCCACTCCCTTTACTACCTCATGAGTCTCAACTAAGGCCGTAGTAGTAACATAAGAATGTTCCTTAAAAAAAGTTTGTATAGATTGAATTGCAAAAGATAAAATAATTACTCCAACAATAACGCAAAGAATACCTCCAACTAAGCATAACAAAGTTCTTAATGGTTCATTATTAATCCTGCTTTTAAACGAACTCCAATAATTTCCTGATTTCATTTTATCTTACTCCTTTTATCTAATTCTACCACATAAACTTATCCAAAAAAAATAAACAATGTTATATTTATAAGCATTTGACACTTAATTTAACGCAACAACGATTAAATATAAGATAATAACTTCCTAAACTCTAAATATCGACTTTTCTCATTAAAATGACCAGAACCTGCAATAAAGATTTCTTTAGCACAGATACTATCACAAAATTTTTTCAAATCATCAAATGAAACATAAGGATTATTATCGAAAAAAACTAATTCTCTCAGCACAAATAGAAGAAATTCTAGCAACTTCTCTCCAATCTAAATAAAAAGACTAATATAAAGAAATATCGTCAGAAAACATAACCCGATTAAATCCAGAAACTGTTATAAGTTTCTTTATTTTAACGTTTTTCTCCAACAAAAACTTAATAATAAAGGCGCCTAAACTATGAGTAATAAACACAGTATCAGAATGAATACAGCCTAAGCTACCTCTTTAGCCAAGGAATAAAATTTTTATAAGGATTTAATAATTTTCCATAAATAAAATACCTTCATACTAATTATAATATCATAGAAAAAGAAAAACTCGTCTATAAAACGAGTTCCTCTTCATCTGGTTTCATAGTAACAACTGCCAAATTATGAAAATCAATTGCTGATACTATTTTCTCTAATGTCTTCATATCCATATTACGAATAACATCTACTTTATTAGGAATAACTCTATGATACCGAATCATATCATCATAAATATTATTAACCGTAGAATCTATATAATCTGCCATCTTAACCTCGTTAGCAATCCATACTTTCTTCATACGATGAAACATTGCTTCATCTAATTCATGATTAGAAAGTTCCTTTTTAATTGCTTTTATCAACTCCTCAGGACGATTAGTGGATGCTAAAATCATAAAAGTCTTATACTCTTCTATATTATCCCAATCTGTAAAAATATTATTAAGTAACTTTTCACTACGAGCATATTCTCTAAAAGTAGAAGAAGAACCAAATAACATGGTACTAAGCATTGTTAAATACAAATCCAGTTCTAAATCATCATATTCTCCTAAATCACTAATAGCAATCTTTAATCCTACTCCAATCTTTGGAACTTGAATATTTCCAGAAATACTATCTTCTTTTTTACGAACAGACTTCTTTTCTTTGACTGGAACAACACTAGCATCACCCTGGTTTTCTCTGTGATCTAGTTCCTCATGAATCACTTTAATAGCATCATCAATCGGAAAATTACCAACGACAAGGATAAACATATTATGAGGACTATAAAAATTATTATAACACAAATATAAATCTTCTTTAGTTATCTTATAAATCTCATCGACAGTACCACCAATATCTACTCTCCTAGGATGTACATGATAAATATTTTCACGAAGTCTCGTCTCAAGTTGCATATCTGGTAAATCAGCATACATCTTTAGCTCTTCTGCAATAATACCTTTCTCTTTTTCCACATTTTCATCTGTATAATAAGGCGCATTAACATATTGAATCAAATAACGCAAATTATCTAAAAAGTTTTTCGTACCATAACAAATATACTGAGTACTATTATAAGAAGTAGAAGCATTAGAACCAGTACCAGTTTGAGAAAAATATTGAAAAGGATCCTCCCCAGACTCTTGCTCAAACATTTTATGTTCTAAAAAGTGAGCAATACCATCAGGAACCTTTTTAGCCTTCTTCTCTCCAGCTGGAATAAAATTAGTAATCTCAGACCCGAAATAAGTAGCATAACTCATAAAATAATTTGCTTTATTTTCGAAAGGAACAAAAATAACATCAAGTCCATTATCTAAAGTTTCCGTATAAACAGTTAAATCTAATCCCTTTAAATCAATTTTTTTCATTACTATCCCCCTCTAAAAAGAACACAGTATCCATCTTCACTTTTTTCGCAACCTTAACAATATCTTCTTTCGTCACTTTCATAATATTGCGTCTTTTCTCATCAATAGTATCAGTACCAATTAACTCCATCATATAATAATTATCTAATATTTGTGTAGGACTATCCTCTACTTCATCTAAAGCTGTACAAAAATACTCTTTCGCAACTCGAATCTCTTCCTCACTAATCTTACCTTTTTTCATTTCTAATAAAATATTATCAATAAGTTCTAATGTCTTATTATAATTTTCCCTATCAATACCTGCACGAATTAATATTAAATGATCAAGTTTATTAGGAACAGAATTAATAACATAGCAAAGAGAATATTTTTCTCTAACTTCCTTAAATAATTTAGAATCCCCGCTTCCTCCTAAAATAATATTAAATAAAGTAAGAGCATAATTTCTTTCATAATCACTAAGTCCATGAACACGACAACCTATAGCAAGTTTAGATTGTGAAGTCTCCACTACTTCTTTAGCAAATAATCTCTTAGAACGAGGTTTTACATCTTCTAGTAAATAAGGAATTCTTTGTCTCTTCACTGTTTTGATTGGAATAACATCCCGAACCATCTGAGTCATCATCTTAATATCAATATCACCAATAATAAATATATCAACTAAATCACTATGAATCATTTTTTGATAATATTGATAAAGTGACTCTGGTGTAATCTTCTCTAAATCCTCTAAATATCCTACCATTCGATAAGAAGAAACTCGCTTTTTATCCATCGTCTCAAACAATCGAAGCAAACTATAACTAGCTCCATCTTCTTTCAAAGAAGAAAGATGACTCTTCGTAGTTGCTTTCACAATTTCTAATTTTTCTAAAGAAAACTTCTGATTTAAAACATCAGGATGAAAAACAATTTCATTTAAAAATTCTAAAGCCCTTTTAAAATTACCCTCTTCTGTATATTTATCATGTAAAACTGATAAATAAATATCTAAATTATTATAATTACCAAGTCTAGAATTATAAGTCTGTATATCAGCCGCATATAATTCTTGTGCCTCAATAGTCAAATCTCTTTTACTTGGATATTTACTACTGGATTGTAAAAACATATCACATAAAACATTACGAACTGTAATCTCTTCTTTAACAACCGGACTACGAAAAGCAATTCTAACAGTAATCGTCTTAAACTTATTAGTTTTAATTAAATGTAAACTATATGCACCCAAGTCTTTTTTTACGTATTCCATATTTCACCCTTTTCTGTAATATTTTAAAGTACTGCAGTATCTAGTGCTAACTCTATCATCTGATTTAAAGAACGTTCTCTTTCCTCACTAGAAAGACTTCTTTTATCATAAAAAGAGTCAACAACAGTCATCAAACAACTAGCTTCCCTTCCAAGTTTTTTTGCAATATAAAACAAACCAAATGCTTCCATTTCAACAGACAAATAATCATCTCCTGGAAAATTAGTTCGAAAAACTTCTTCATTATCAGCATACAAATCAAAAACATCACTAGTAATAGTTTTACCAACTTTTAAAGGAATATGTGCATCCTCTGCAACTTTTTTGATTTTATCATTTAAAGTATGACTTGCTTCAACATAATTAATATCATGATTGTCAAGTAGCTGATCAAAATAACTTTTACAATATGCTCCTGTAGATAAAACAACATCTAATAGTTTGACATCTTTATGAAAAGAGCCAGACGTACCAATACGAATAATTTTTTCTACATGATAAAATTTGTATAATTCATAAGAATAAATTCCAATACTAGGAACTCCCATACCAGATGCAAAAACAGTAACTCTCTTACCTTTATAATATCCAGTATATCCCAACATATTTCTAACAGTATTAACTAATTTATAATCTGTTAAAAACTCCTCAGCAATATACTTAGCACGTAATGGATCTCCCGGCATAAGTACAACTTCTGCTATATCTTCTAAACTACTTTCTATATGTGGCGTAGCCATAACATACCTTCTTTCTACAATATTAATTATACCAAGAATAGACAAAAATACAAAGAAAAAGAGTATTAATTACTACTCTTAAACTCCTGATACCAAGACTTAACACGTTGTTTGACATTATCTTTGGTATCTTTTAAATCACCTAAGACCTGATCTTTAATCTCTCCAATAGTCTTATAATTTTCTTCTCCTAAGTAATTCTTTATCTTATCTAATACTCCAAGGTAAGCATCACTAACAAATTCTGATGCAACTTGATACTTTTCAGATAAACTTTCTCTCCAATTAGGAAAAAACTCTTCTCCCAGATTACCAATAGTATCAATACTATTCATAGTAATGGCTTTTCCCTCTGCTGTCAAATCATCAAAATAAACATCACCAATTGCCTCATCATAAAAAATAAAATCAACACCAGTAATAAAAACATCTTTAATCTTTGCTTTAGCAGCTTCTATTCTTTCTTGCTGAATCAAGTCTTCGATATTAGATAAATCAGAAGAAAAATAATCAAATTGCTTCTCCTCTTTATTCTCACTAGTATCAGAATAACTATCAATCATACTATCATCCTGATCTAAAGAGCTAATATCAGACATACTATCTTCTTGATTTAGAGAACTAATATCAGAAGAATTATCAATCATAGGATCATCCCAATCTAAAGAACTAATAGAATTAGAAACTGTAGAAACATCTGAAATACTAGACTGAGATTCACATCCTGAAACAGAAAGTACAATACTACTACTAATTAACAATACTTTTAAATTTGTAAAAATATGAACTTTTTTCATACAAACACCTACCTAACTTTTTGTTTTGCTACACTACTCTGATAAGAGTCCATAAAACTTTGGCTAGCTATACAAAATGTATCAACATCACTATTATTTAAAAATTCATCAATAAGAGATGAAAAATTATCAGGATGTTCAAAAACAAAATCAGAAAAAGAAATAATAGAAAAATCAGAATAATTAGGAACCTTACTACCTCGTAATAAATCTATTTGAGAAATAGAAGGACTAAGATTTTCTTGATAATTTTCTACTAAATAACACTGATAAGAGTTATATACAATATCCAAATCATCAACAGGAACATAATGGATATAACAAGTATTTTGTTCAGTACTAGAAACTCTAGAAATTCCTAAATATTTTTGTTGTTCATAATCTGCTAAATCAGAAACAGTAGCATGATTTTCTTGAAGTAATTTCTGGCTATCAAAAACAGTAAAATGTGAATAGATATCACAAACAGCATCAGAAAACAAAGAGGAATGATTACTAATATAAGCATGTAATGGAATTACTTCTAAAGAAGCAAGATTTTCTGGGACTACTTGATTACGTAAATAGTCATAATAAGATCCTTGATTATTTTGATAATCTTTAACAACATAAAAAGTAGTATCAGAAAGCAAAACAGAAAAACTAGAAATAGGCATATATCGTATTGAAGCTGAAGAAGGGTAACCGATAGCATCATAAGAATTAACTAAAAAACCAACAAACTTTTCTCCTTTTCTATCAGCAATCTGACTAATCTCTCCCAGTCCAAGACTTCCTTCTTCTACTTCTTCCAAGGTCTCTTCCAAAACATAACTATTGTTTTCTACAACATCATCATCCTTGATATCTTGACATCCAACAAAAGAAAAACCTGAAAAAACCAAACCTGTCATAATAGACAATTTCTTTATATATCTGTGCATAAATTAAAACCTTCCATCTAATAAAAATTATAAAACAAATAAAAGAAAAGGATAAATATCCTTTACAATTAAATAATTATTGTTCAGTCTGTTCATTAGTACTATCTAACTGTACTAAAACTTCTCTAGCCTTTGCTCCATTAGCCGGACCTACAATACCACGTTGCTCTAATAAATCAACAAGTCTTGCAGCCCGATTATATCCAATCTTAAATCGTCTTTGCAATAAAGAAGCACTAGCCTTTTGTGTCTCAATAACAAACTGTACTACATCATTATAGATTTGATCATCATCATTAGCAGCATCACCAAACTCTGTTCCAGATGCATTACTAACATTATGGTCACTAACTTCCAAATTCATTAAAGACTCATCATATTGTGCTTTCTGTTGATCAATAGTGAAATCAATAATTCGCTTAATTTCATCATCGGTAATAAAAGAACCTTGGATACGAGTCGGAGCATTTACACCAATTGGTAAAAATAACATATCACCTTTACCAAGTAGCTTTTCTGCACCAGTCTGGTCTAAAATAGTACGAGAATCAATTCCAGAACCAACAGCAAACGAAATACGAGACGGAATATTAGCTTTAATTAAACCGGTAATAACATCGGTAGATGGTCTTTGTGTAGCAACTATCAAATGAATTCCAGCAGCACGTGCCTTCTGAGTAATTCTTAAAATAGAGTCTTCCACTTCTTTAGCAGCAACCATCATCAAATCAGCAAGCTCATCAATAATAACAACAATATATGGTAATCTAGCCTTTTTAACATCATCCGCCTTATGTTCTTCATTCCACTTATCAATATATGCATTATAAGACTCAATATTCTTAGTCTTCGTCTCACTAAACGTCTCATAACGTCTTTCCATTTCAGCAACCATCTTACTAAGAGCAACAGCCGCCTTCTTAGGATCACTAACAACAGGACACATTAAATGTGGAACACCATTATAAACAGAAAGCTCAACAACCTTAGGATCAACCATCACCAGTTTCACCTCATCAGGTTTAGCACGCATTAAAATAGAACAAATAATACCATTGATACATACTGATTTACCAGAACCAGTAGTACCAGCAACTAACAAATGCGGCATTTTATTAATTTCACAAACCCCAATATCTCCCATGATACTCTTACCAAGTGGTACCATAAGTTTCTTATCAGGAGCATCCATCATCTTCTTACTACTAATAATTTCATAGAAACTAACCGGTGTTGCAACATCATTCGCAAACTCAATACCTACAGTATTCTTACCAGGAATAGGAGCTTCAATTCTAACATCTTTCTTAGCAAGAGCCAAGGCAATCTCACGATTAATACTAGTAATTTTATTAACCCTAGTACCTGATGCAATCTCTAACTCGTATTGCGCAACCGTAGGACCAATATGAACTTCCACAACTTTACCGACAATCTTAAAGTCTTTTAATACTTTCTCTAATATCTCTATATTTTTCTCAATAGAAGAACCATCAGTTTCTTTCTGCTTCTTCTTAGGTTGATCAAGTATACTAATTGGTGGCAACTGATAAGAAGTATTTTGAACCTGCTTATCTTCTGAAGTATCATTTAGGGTATTTTCATCTTTTACATTTTCCCTAACAGGAACTTTAGTTAACTCATCAATACTAGTAATCTTAATATGTTTATCATTATCACTTGCCTCTTCTTCTCCATCACTAATAATAACTGCTTTTTTCTCTTCTTTTTCCTTCTTTTCTTCTTTAACATGAGCAAGTTTTTCTTTTTGTTTTGCAAGACCATCTTTTACAAAACCAATAATTGAAAATCCTGTAAATAAACAAAAACCACATCCCATGAGTACCCAGGAAACAATCTGCATACCAGTATAAGAAAATAACTTATCAAAGATAATAGCAAAAATTCCTCCGATAATACCTCCTCCAACAGCATACCAATCCTCTAAAATACCAGTATTCATAATACCATTAAAAGATGCTACTAACTGATCAATAGTTGCTCTAAAAATAAGCATCATATTACCATCATTTTGTAACACAAAGTCTTGATGCATTACAATCAAAAAACCTAATACAAATACATAAAGACCAATTAATTTCGTAGAAAAAAAATCCGGCCATGCTCGCTTCACTAGTAAATAAGCACCAACAATAAAAAACACTAGCAATAGTATCATATAAATAGAACCAACTAAAAATAAAGCAAAAGAAGAAATCATTCTTCCGACCGGTCCATATTTACCAATTCCTAATACAGAAGCAAGTAGTATTAATAGACCATATACTTCTAATTTATATTCAAAACCACCCTTAGTTTGCTTTTTTTTCTTTTTCTTTGCCATATTGATACTCCTTATACTAAGTTATTACAAACATATTATACTACAAATAATAAAAATACTAAACACCAAAACATAAATTTAACAGTAAAGAAAATTATAATATTTTTTGATAAACTTTATTATTTCCAGAAAAATCCCAGTGAACGCCTTCTTCTTTAGTAATATGATAATTACTATCG
>CALVYD010000010.1 GCA_944371995.1 uncultured Bacilli bacterium | reverse complement strand
TTATAGGGAGGTGTATATGAATAATTTAACTGTAAATGATTTACTTTCAAAAGTTGCAGAATACAACATAGAAGGACTAGAAATGGTAAAAAAAGCATATTACTATGCAGAAGAATTACATAAAGGTCAAAAACGTCAAAGCGGAGAAGATTATATTACTCATCCATTAAATGTAGCGTATACTCTAGCTGAAATGTATGCAGATACAGATACCCTTTGTGCTGCCTTATTACATGATACGCTAGAAGATACCAAAATTACCAAAGAACAGATTGCAATAGATTTTAACGATGATGTAGCAAACTTAGTAGATGGAGTAACTAAGATTAGTAGAATGAATTTCGCAACCAAACAAGAACAAAATCTAGCAAATACTAGAAAAATTATTACTAGTATAACAAATGATGTAAGAATTATTATAATCAAACTTGCAGATAGACTTCACAATATGAGAACATTACAATTTAAATCAGAATTTAAGCAAAAAGAAAATGCCAAAGAAACATTATTGTTATATGTCCCTTTAGCGGACAGACTAGGAATGCATATAATAAAAAGTGAATTAGAAGATTTATCTTTAAAGTATTATAATTCAGATGCCTATCAAAGAGTACGTGACATAAGAATGAAAATAGACGAAGATACCAAACAATGTCGCGAAGAAATGTTACAAACAATAAATAAAGTATTAACGGATGCCAATATTCCACATGAACTAAAAATAAGAACAAAAAATATCTATGGAATATATAAACGTCTAGAGCAAGGACAAAAATTATCGGATATTCATGATTTATTAGCATTAAAAATCCTTGTTGATAATGTTGCTAAATGCTATCCAACTTTAGGACTGGTTCATGAGGAATATTTTCCTGTGAATAATAGATTTAAAGACTATATAGCAAATCCCAAAACTAATCTGTATAGCTCTCTTCATACTACAGTATTTGGAGCAGAAGGTAGATTAGTCCAAATTCAGATAAGAACTTTTGAAAAAGAAAAAATTGCATCATATGGATTAACGGCTTTTTGGAATATAAACAAAGGCAATGCCAGAAATATAATGCAAGAAAATTTAAAAAATAAGTATCAATTTTTTGAATCTTTAGTAGAAATAGACCAGACTTTTGCAAATAATCAAGAATTTGTAGAACATATACAACAAGAATTATTATCACAAAGAGTATATGTATATACAAATAAAGGAGAGATAATGGAATTACCATCAGGATCGACTGCTATTGATTTAGCGTATAAAATTCATACTGATATAGGAAATAAAATGGTTGGCGCTACAGTAAACGACAAACTTGTAGAATGTGGCCATACTCTACATAATAAAGATAGGGTAAAAATTATCACAGATGAACAATCATCAGGACCTAATATTGGATGGTTAGACATAGTAAAAACAACCAAAGCAAAAAGACAAATAAAAGCATATGTAAAAAAATAAAAAATCTATATTAAAGTTTTCTTAATAGTAGCAAAATCGCCTAGCCTTACATATTTTAATGTAGAGGTGAAAAAGATGAACGAAAGGAAAATAACGGGTGTTGTAGTGGACTCTGGTCATGGAGGAAGTGATCCAGGAGCAATTAGTGGAAATTTAAGAGAAAAAGATTTTACTCTACAAGCAGCAAACTATATGACAAGAAGATTACAAGAACTAGGTATTCCTGTAGTATCAATAAAAACAACAGACGAAGACATTTCAAGAACAGAAAGATTAAGAAGAGCAAACGAAGCTTTTAATGGAGATCCTAATGCTATTTTAATATCGAATCATATCAATTCCGGGGGACATACTTAGCTCATACAACGATTAAATTTATAAGGGTATTAAGACGGCTAAATTTAAATAAAAAGAAATTGTTGATAAATTATACTAAAATTAAGCTTTTGAACTAAATAAAAGTATAAAATAAAGAATTTTGAAGATATTTCACTTCAAATGTTAAAAATTACCAAATTTTGCTGTATAATGTAGTTAAGAATAGTAGTATCATTCTTTTTAAGATGAATACTGCTTATTTTTTTTTGAAGTGAGGTGTACAAATGGCAAATGATGCTGGAGGAAGAACTGATAAAGTAGGAAATAGATATGAAAAAAATTGTATCATTTATACAATTCTTCAAGTTGTCGAAGAAAAGTTTAAAAGTTGTTCTTTTGAAAATTTGGGAGAAGAAGAAATTGCAACTGATATAAAAATTGTAGATAATAATGGCCATAATATATATATTCAATGTAAAGAAAGGTTTGGAAATAAAAATCAGTGTAGTTTAGCAAACTTAAAAAAATATGATTTGTTTATTAAATGGAAAAACCATCTTGAAAGAAATAATGATAATGAAGTGGCAATTCAAACACCGCTTTCATGCGTTGAGCTAGAAGATCTAAATAAAAAAGCCCTAAATAATTCTGGAGATCCATCCGCTTTTTTTGACCATCAAATAAAAAATACAACAATGTATGATATTTTTAGAAGATATTGTAATTATAATAATTTGAATATGGAAAATAAAGATGATATTAAAAAAGCAATGGATTATTTAAAAAGAACAAGAACGATTCAAATGCCTGATTATCTTTTAGCAGAAATTATTGTTCAAAAAATAGAATGTTTATTTTTGGGAGATAGTAAAAATATTTATTCTGAATTTATCCGCTTGGTTTCAAATTCGAATATATTTGGTCATATTATTGATAATAATTATTTAGAAATTTTCTTTAAGGAAAATAATATTTTAAGACGTGATCTGTCAAATGATAAAAAAGATTTTCATAACATTTATAAATTAAATTATATGTTTAAAAATAGTTTAAATCTAATTAACGAAACATACATTGAAAGAAATGAATTTGAAACTGTAAAAAAATATATTAATGATGGGAAATCAGTTATAATTCATGGTAAAGCAGGATTCGGAAAAAGTGGTATCATGCACAATTTAACAAAATATCTTGATCAAAATGAGATTTTGTATTTAGCAATAAAACTTGATAAATATATACCTGAATATAACATTGCTAATTGGAGTCTTAAATTAGGGTTTAATATTGATGTTACATATTTATTAGACAAATTTTCAAATGATAATAAATGTGTTTTGATATTAGATCAACTTGACGCATTACGATGGACAAACATACACAATAGAACTGCAATTGATGTATGTAATTCAATAATAAATGAAATTGAAAATATTAATAAATTTAGAAAAGAAAAAATATCTATTGTTTTTGCATGTAGAACATTTGATTATGAAAATGATGCATCTATAAAAAAACTGTTTGCGAATGAAGATTGGAAAAAAGTACAGGTTGGTTTACTTTCTGAACATAATGTAGCAAATATCATAGGCAAAAAATATTATAATTATTCCTCAAAATTAAAAGAATTATTGAGAGTACCAAACAACTTATTTATATGGACAAAATTAAATGAAAATAACTCATTAAATAATGTGCATACAACAGGTAATTTAATAAGTAGATGGTGGAGTGATATTGAAGACGATGCAAGAAATAATGGTATAAATAATGAATGCTTAATAAATGCTCGCGATAAAATAATCCAAAATATGAATGATCATAATAGAATATATGCGATTAGCAAAATATTAAACATTGATTCACAAATAATAAATTATTTGTGTTCAAAACAATTTTTAATTTCTATGGATGGGAAATTATCTTTTCCACATCAAAGTATATATGATTATTATGTTGTTTTAAAAATGATTGAAAATTACGAATCTGGAAAAAAAATAATTGATTTAGTCGGTGATTTTAATAATCAGTTACCAAATAAAAGGTATCAATTACAAATGTTTTTAGAATACATTTATGATTTTGATAAAGATGAATTTTTTTACGCTATAAAAGAAATTATAGAATCATCTGAAATAAGAATATATATGAAATATGTTGCATTTGAAGTACTTGGATCTATTAATGAAATTTCGAAGAAAATCGAAGATTATATTCTAAGTAATTATGATAAAGAAATATATTTTGATGAATATATGGATGTTGTTTTATATGGACATCAAGTTTTTATTGATTTATTTATACAAAAAGATATTTTTAACCAGTGGATTTCCGATAGCCAAAAACAACCATATGTTATTAAATTATTAAAAAGTATTAATAATTCTTTTAATAAGATTGAGATTAAATTTATAGAAAATAGCATAAGAGATTCAAAGAATTTTGATTATTTACTATTTAGTTGCTTATCACATGATATAATTACTGATTCTGAAGATGTTTTTTCACTTAGAAAAATTTTTTATAGTAAATATCCTGATTTGATTGGAAACTTATACATAGATTTTAATGAATTAATTAAATTTAGTGAAGAGAGGACAATTCAAATACTGAAACTATTGGTAGAGGTAGGAAAAAAAGTCAGATATATAAAGTATGATAATAATGTATATCTTGATTATTCATCAACAATGACTTTAGTTCAAAATGAAAAAGTAATTGATGAATTAATACCAATTGTTCCTATAATAAACAATGAATATAAATTGGACGATTGGAAGTTTGTAAATACAGAATATTCAGCAAATAGAATAGTGATGATTTTATTAAAGATTGCTATTGAAAATTTAATGATAATTGATCCAGAAAAAGCATTTAATAAATTACAAAAGTACATGGGTATTGGTTCATTGTTGCATAATGAATTGATACTTTCTGCGATGATAGTATGTTCTAATTCATATTCTAATGAAATAATAACCTATATTTTTAATGACATAGAAAAAAATTGTTTTGAATATTCTAGTGGTTCTAAACAATCAATAACATTAGTAAAAAATGTAATTGAAAATCATATTACGTTTATAAATGATGATACTTTGGCACAAATTGATTATAAATTAAACCACTATAAATCCTCTAAATATATTGAACATTATAAGTATATAATGACAAATAAAAATTATAGTACGAGATATGCTATTTGGGGACGTTTTCAACATGAAGTATTAAATGTTATACCAGATAATGTTTTAACAAATAATTTGCTTCAATTGAAACAAATGTTAAATAGAAAGTACGGAAATCAAATTTCTTATGATAATACATTAAATACACGCCATTACAATGTAGTATCTCCAATTTTAAATAAAAAAATAACTAACAATAATTGGCTTAAAATACTTTCTAGTGATAAAGTTATTAATGCTCGCAAAACAAGATTTGATGAAAAAAAACATTTAGCTGTAGAATCAAGTATAGGTGAATTTAAAATCTCATTATCAAGTGAAATTTCAAAAGATCCAATTAGATTTATCAATTTGTTTATAAATAATCACGATAAGATTAAAATACCATTTATTTATACTCTATTTAATTCAATAGCTTATTCTGAAAATTTGAACCAGATACCTAATGATATTTTAGAAAAGTTATTTTTCTCTTTTGATATCCCTTTAGTTGATTATAATTTATATACTGAAATATGCAGTATTATATCAAGAAAAAAAGACAGTAACTGGAGTCTAAAAACAATTAAATTTTTAAAAAAAATATATGATTATATAGAAAATGGTTTAATAAAAGAAAATAGAATTTCACATGTAGAAAATAATAAAGAAGAAAGCAAGATTGATATTGCTGAAAAGCAACAAGTTTTAGTGTTAAATTCTTCTATCGGTATTTTTGCTAAAGCAATTGCTAATGTTTTAAAAAAGAAAACTGAACTATATTGTGAATTTGAAGATATTATTCACAAACTTGCTAATTCTTCAAAATGGATAAATAAATATTCATGTTTACTTATACTAGATTCAATTTTAGATAATGATTATAAATTTGTATCAAATTTATATATCGATATATTGAAAGATCCAAATACTTATAGTTTTTGGAATAACAGAAAAAATATATTTATTATTTATGAAAAATGTATTGAAAAGAGAGAAATTTTACATAAAATAATTATTTCTGCAAGTGCTTATGAAAGTAAGCAAGTTAAAGAAGAATTTTCTTATTTAATGGTTGATTTATATATGAATTTTGATGCTTGCAAAGAACAAGTTTTAAATGAAAATACTGATGAAGTTATTGTAGAAGCCTTTACATATATGTGTATTCAATATTTGCAATATGAAGAAACTAAGGAAAGAGCTAAATTAGTTATTTTAAAAATAAATAAATATTCATCTTTAAAAATTAATTCATATACTTTTTTTAATGGCAAATATGTAAATTTAAAAGATGATTTGAATTTTATTTTAAAAATATTTGAAAACAAAAAAAACTCGCATTTGATTGAAGGATTTATTCATTTCTTAAAAAATAACGAAACATGTTTGTTGCAATATGATAATTTAATATTTGAAATTCTTATTAATGCAATAAACGGATATGATAAAAATAATGAAAATTATTATTATGCTTATGATGATCTTAGTTTTATTACCGTTAAGCTATATGATGAATCATATGATAGTAAAAACGAATTTTTAATTACAAAATGTTTAGATATTTGGGATTTAATGTTTAAAAAAAATATAGGATCAACAAGACAATTAAGTAAAAAAATTACTGATATATAGAATTAAACTTTTAAATAATTGCTATATTTATATTGTGTTAAAAAATTATATGTTTATGATAAAATATTATTGTATGTAGGTGGTTTATATGATAAAAGTTGTAGCAGCTCTTATAAAAAGAGATAATAAATATTTATTAGCAAGACGTTCTTCTGGTGATCCTAATGTGTTTGGAAAGTGGGAATTTCCTGGTGGAAAAGTTGAACCAAAAGAAAATGAAATGCATGCTATTGAAAGAGAAATAAAAGAAGAATTTGAACTTATAATTAAAGCGAAAGAATTTGTAATTAATAATATTTGTGAGTATCCAACTAAAGTTGTTGATTTAAGATTATATAAATGTGATTATGTATCTGGTGAATTTAATTTACATGATCATTCTGAGTATACATGGGTAGATAAAGAAGATTTATTAAAATATGATTTGGCTCCAGCTGATATTCCTTTAGCAGAGTATGTAAAGAAGGTGAAGTGATGAAAGATGGTATTTATGAACAACTTTTAAATAATGAATTAAAAAGTAAATTAAATAATTCAGAATTCTTTTATAAAACTAACACGATTTTAAAATCTCCGGAAAATGCTAAGAATTTGATAACAGAATATTTAAAAGAAGTAACAAGAAAAGCTATGGATTGTATTCAAGAAAAAAATGTAGATGTAGAAGATAGCGAAAGAGTGTTAAAAGAAATAGAAATTTGTAATGAAATTTTGGATTTATTAAGAACAAAATTAGATTTTGATGAGTATAAAGACTTAGATTTATCTATGGATGCAGAAGTTTTAGAATATGCATTTAAAAAATTAAATAATAATTCATTTGATGGTAAAAACATTGTTAGGCCAGTTACTTCATTAGTAGAACCAACTTTGTTTACAAATAGTTCTAAAGAAATTTCTTTATTATCAGAGTTAAGAAAAGAAATAGCCTCATCTGACGAAGTGATGCTATTAGTATCTTTTATAAGAATGACTGGATTAATGCCTATTTATGAAGATTTAAAGGAATTTACTGCTAAAGGTAAAAAGTTAAGAGTTATTTCTACAACTTATACTAAAGCAACAGAATATAAAGCAATTGAAAAATTGTTAGAATTACCTAATACTTCCATAAAAATTTCATATGAAACTGAAAATCAAAGATTACATGCAAAAGCATATATTTTTAAAAGAAACAATGGTTTTTCTACATTCTATATTGGTTCATCTAATTTATCTAGATCAGCCTTAGTTTATGGTGATGAGTGGAATGTTAAGTTAACTGAAAAAAATTCACCACAAATTTTTCAAAATGTTATTTCTGAATTTGAAACATATTGGAATTCATATGAATATAAAGCTTTAAATAATACAGAAGAAGATAAAATCAAACTAAAAGAGGCATTATCATATAAGACAGAAAAAGTTAATGTTTATCAAAATTTAATGACTTATAAACCATATGATTATCAAGAACAAATATTGGAAAAATTAGAGGTTGAAAGAGAAATTTATCATCGAAATAGAAATTTAGTTGTAGCTGCCACTGGTGTGGGTAAAACTGTACTTGCCGCATTTGACTTTAAAAACTTTTTAGAAAAGAATCCTAATGCTAAATTTTTATATGTAGTACATAGACAAGAAATTTTGAAAAAGAGTTGTGATACATTTAGACAAATTTTAAAAGATGCTAATTTTGGTGAATTATATGTAGGCAATTATAAACCTGAAAATATAAATAGATTATTTACAACACCATTAGGCTTAGAAAATATAATGAAACAAGTTGATTCTGATTATTATGATTACATAGTTGCAGATGAAATACATCATGGTGCGGCTAAAACTTATACTAATTTCTTAAACTATTTTAATCCCAAATTATTATTAGGTTTAACAGCAACGCCAGAAAGAATGGATGGGCAAGATATAACAGAATTTTTCTGTAATACTATTGCTGCTGAGATGAGATTACCTGAAGCAATAAATAACAAATTATTAGTTCCATTTCAATATTATGGAATTACTGATCCTACTGATTTAAGTAATGTGAGATGGTCATCATTTTGTTATAATAATAGTGATTTAGATAAACTATTTGTGGAAGATGAAACAAGTGCTAATGTAAGAGTTAATACCATTATTGAAAATTTATTTAAGTATATTGATGATATAGACAAAGTACATGGATTAGGATTTTGTTCTTCAATCAATCATGCAAAGTATATGGCAGATAAATTCAATGAAAACAATATTTCGGCAATATGCTTAACTGGTAATTCAGATAGTAATTTGAGAAATAATGCTATAAAAGATCTTGAGTCTGGTAAGATTAAATTTATTTTTACTGTGGACTTATATAATGAAGGTGTAGATATCCCATGTGTAAATGTCGAATTATTATTAAGACCTACAGATTCATTAACAATTTTCTTACAACAATTAGGTAGGGGACTTAGAAAACATATTAATAAAGATTATTTAATTGTTTTAGATTTTATTGGTGAGTGTAATAAGCATTTTAATTATGCTGATAAATTTAAAGCTTTAATTGGAATTGAAGGAGTTAGTGTTAAAGATTCTATTAATAATGGATTCCCAATGTTACCAGTAGGTTGTTCAATTGCTTTAGAAAGAGTAGCTGAAGAATATATTTTGTCTAATATAAAAGCTAATACAAGTAATAGACAAGTTATAATTGAAATGTTGCAAAAATTTGAAGAAACAACGCATAAAGAATTAACTTTATATAATTTTATTAATCATTATAAATTAAATATTAATGATATTTATAAAAAAGATGTGTCTTTTTATAGATTGTTAACAGAGGCAGGAATTAAATGTTTTGCTGAAAAAAATTCGATAGAAAATGCTATCGTTGGTAGATTAAAAAATTTATTAACAATTAATTCTCCAAAATTTATAAATTATATTAAGTCGTTATTAAATGATGAAAATATTAATCATAATGAGTTGCTAGATACAATGACATATTATACGTTATTTAATAAACTACCAGAAAAGGAAGGATTCAAAAATATAATTGAAGCTTTAGAATTTGTTAAAAACTCAGAGTGTTTAAACTATGAAATAAACGAAATATGTAATTATCTTTATAATTCATTAGAAGTATTACCTATAAAAAATGATTTAAATTTTGATTGTCCTTTAGAAGTATATGGTGTTTATTCACAAGCTCAATTATATTCAGGCTTAGGTGTATTTAATGAAAAATATGCAGGGCCAATGTTACAAGGAGTATGGTATTTAAAAGAACAAAATCATGATATATTCTTAGTTACAATAAATAAAGAATCTAGTCATTTTGGTGAATCGATTGCCTATGAAGATTATGCAATAAATGATGAGTTGTTTCATTGGCAAACTCAGAACTCTGTAGCAGATGGAAGTGACACTTTAAATAGGTATATTAATTCAAATGGTAGAGTAAGTTTGTTTGTAAGAATAAATAGAAAAGAAAATAATCAAGCAAGTCCATATATTTATTTAGGTGAGGCTGAATATGTATCTCATAGTGGATCAAAACCAGTTGGAATTGTTTGGAAATTAAAACATAAAATACCTGCAAAATATTTAGATAAAATGATGAAAATATAAATAGCATGAATTGGCACAAAAAAGCATTTTTTTGCATCGCTTAGTCATTGACTTCTATTGGTCAAGTGGTAAAATATAGTAAAATGAAATAATTAGCTGGTGAGAACTGTGTCTATATTATTTCATTTTTTTTGTTATCTATATCTCAGTTTAATAACTGAGATTTTTTTGTGCACAAATTTTGATAACAAAGTCTACCATCCTATCATTTTTTTGTGTTTTTCAAAAGTAGGATGGTATATAAGATATTTATTATCTTATGAAATAAGAATAAAACTATTGATGATCCTTAATATCAACCTATATAGTAGGATTAATTTCGTAAGTACGAAATAAGAATGGCACCATTAAATTTCCTTAGTCTATAAGGAATTTTTTAGTTTATGGTGCCATCTTCTTATGCTCCTAATTTATAATTTGATATTTTGAAGGAAAAGTCATCCTAGTTAGAAAGGAGGTATTATAAATGGATTATGAACAATATATAAAAGTGCCATTAGCAGTAATAACAGATAAAAATCTTAAACCTAGTTCTAAAGTTTTATTTAGCTTATTAATAATACTAGTACAACAAGAAGGATATTGTTTTGCTGGAAATGATTATTTAGCTGAAAAGTTAAATACAAGTAATAGAACTATTTCAAGATTATTAAAAGAATTATCTGACGTAGGTTATATTAAAATGGAGTTTAAACATAAATTTCAAAGAAAAATATATATTATTAAATAGTCAAAAATGTTATAACTTTTAGACAATGTTATTTAATTCAATGTACATATTTTTCTTTTTCAATGGTACTCTGTGTCTACAATAATATAATAAATATAATATAAAAAATTTAATTATATAAATTTAAAATATTTAAATAAGTTTTAAATATTAACATACTTAATCAAAATTAATTAAGGAAAGGAGTGGATATAAGTATGAAAAAAATATCAATAATGACTAATTTAAACATAAATTTAAATAGGTGGTTTAAATATGGAAGGAGCCTATTTGAATAATATTTCATTTAAAGATCTTATTTTAAAATATCTTATTGAAGAGATAATAAAAGAAACAAAAGGAGAATTATCTAATCAATGATTTGCATATTTAATTTTATGATGCTATCATGGATGAGTCTTAATACCCGATTAAAAGAAGGAGGTAAAAGTGAATAATAAATCGGGAATAGATTTCAATGTAGGAATCTATATAAGATTATCTCAAGAAGATAAAGATAAAGATAAAAAATATGAATCTGATAGTGAAAGTGTAATTAATCAAAGAGAATTATTAACTAATTATGTTAAAAATAATAATTTTAATTTAATAGGAGAATATGTTGATGATGGATATTCTGGCACTGATTTTGAAAGACCTGGTTTTCAAAAATTAATTGAAGATATAGAAGAAAAAAAGATTAATTGTGTAATAGTAAAAGATTTATCAAGATTAGGTAGAGATCATATTAAGACAGGGTATTATATGGAAACATATTTTCCTGAAAAGAACGTAAGGTTTATATCTATATTGGAATCATACGATAGTTTTAAAAATCAAGCTAGTAATGATTCTTCAACATTTATAATTGCATGTAATGATTACTATAGTAAACAAAATTCTATTAAAATTAGAAATGTATTAAATGAAAAAAGAAAAAGTGGAAAATTTGTAGGTAGTTTACCATGTTTTGGATATATGAGGGATCCTGAAGATAAGGGCCATTTAATACCAAACCCAGAAACTGCTCCTATTGTTAAACAAATATTTGAATGGAGAAAAAATGGTATTGGACCATCGAGAATAGTTACTATGTTAAACGAAAAAGGATATCCAACGCCTAGTGGATATAAAAAAACAAATTATTCTACTAGACTAATAGTAAGAGATACATGGAACATTTCTTCTGTAAAAAAGATATTAAGTAATAGAATATATACTGGAGATATGGTTCAACATACTCAAACTAAAGTTAATTATAAATCTAAGAAAAAAATAACACTAGATCAAAGTATGTGGATGATAGTAGAAAATACTCATGAACCATTAGTTGATAAAGAAACATTTGAATACATTTCTAGTCTAATAAAACAAAATAAAAAAGATGTTAGACCAAAAAACAGAAGAATAATTAGGGATTTAGAAGGACTTCTATTTTGTAAAGAGTGTGGTAACAGATTAAGTGTTTTATATAGAAAAAATTTAGATTACTGGAGTGTTAATTGCAATAGATACTCTAGAGATCCATTAAGGAAAAGATGTGAACCACACTTTTTTCCTTATAATTATTTAGAAGATCAAATAGTAGAAAAAATAAAATCAAATATAAAGATAAAAATTGAAAATTTAAATATAGAAGAACTAAATAAAAAAGTTGCTAGTGAAGTACAAAGGCAAACTAAAGATATAAATAAAAACATAAATTCTTTAATTAGCGAAAAAGAACAGATAACAAGTAGATTAACTTCATTATATGAAGATAAATATAATGGCATTATTAATGCTGATACTTATATGGAATTAGCAAAACCATTTGAAGAACAATTACACAAAATTAATGAAAGTATTAATAATGATAAAATAAAGAAATATGAAATAAAAAATAAATTAAAAGAATTACCTGATTATACTAAAAAAATAAAAAAGCTTCTAGATTTAAATAAGCCTAAAAAAGAATTAATACATACATTAGTAGATAAAATAGTGATAGATAAAAATAGAATTATAACGATTAAATATAAATATGGTGTGATACCAGATTGCACGTTTGAATATCAGAATCTAAATTTAGTTCGTAACCCATATGGGAGAAAAGGTAAGAATCAATATAGTAAATAAAGTCTCACTATTTAATCTATGAGACTTTATTTTTAATTTGTAAAAGTATATAATATATGGCCAAGGAAGTGGTTAAATGAAACGTTCATCTGCAAAAGAAACAAAAGAAGTAAAAGATACAGAGAAATCTTTAACTAAAATTATTCGAGAAAATTATGGCTGGGTTATAGCCGTTTTAACTTTTCTTGGTGTAATCGTATCAAATATACTAAAATTTATTGAATTTATAACTGGTCAAGTATATTTTTCATATTTTGGTATAGATCATAATCTATATAATTATGCTGATAAAAACTTTGTTTATGAGTTGTGTGTGTCAATAATTTTTATATTAGCGTTCTTTTCTGTTTTTTATTGTTTTAAACAAATTAAGGAAAATATTAAGAAAAGAGAACTGTTTAAATGGGAAAATTTAATAAATGTTTTATTGATTCTACTTTTAAACCTTTATATAACTATTACTACCCCAGGACAACAAAATTTAATATCTATTATTGTTTCAATACTAATTATAATAATTTTGGAATTTATAATGTCGTTAATATTTTTCAAAAAAGAAAAAGAAAGCACAAGAGAACAATTAAAGAGAGATTTAATTAATTATTTCAAAGTATTACCATTTATATTAATTTTTTTAATAATTATTGATTCTACTAGAATTTATATAAATCTAGCATATCAAAAACAATACAGAATAATTAATGATAATAAAGTGATTGTATATTCTACAAATAATTATTATATAGCATTAGATTGTGAGATTAATGATAATCAACTTACAATTTATAAAGGAAGCCAAGAAAAAATAGAGAATAATAATATTAAAAGTCAATTAACAAAATTTAACAAAGTAGAAATAAAAGAATAAATCAGTATACAATGAACGAGCTAATTATGTGATAGCGAAGGTCTATAAAATTAATTAAATTTCAAATATGGATTTTAGTCTTATATAAGTATAATTAATAAAAAAAGAATAATAGCATACAGCATATTTGTTAAGTGAATAAACTTTCTTAAATTTATTGTAATTTATCATTTGTTAGTAAATTCAAGTTTGTATTGTATTTTCATTTTATTATTATTTGCATATATATAAGTATAACAATATAATTTACTTGAAAAAATAAAAAATAGTGATATAATAACTAACATTTACACATTTGTTGTATTATAAATATAAATTATGATATAATGTTAATAACAATAGGGGTGATTTTATGGGTAATAATAGTGAAAACGGGAATAATAATGGATGATTTATATAGTTTAATTAGAGCTATTCAATTTAATTTTGATTCGATTAATAAATATTGGCAAATTTCTGAAAATTATATGCCATTAAATATGAAGAAAAAAAGAGTTGAAGATGTATATAAAGATGAATCGCTCTTACTTTATATTTTAAATTATAGAAAGTTCATTAATGATAATATTTCAGAAGTATTGGACATAATTCAAAAGTTAAAATTAAAAAGTGTTATTAATACTAGAGTTAAAGCATATAACTCTATACAATATAAAATCCAAAATTATGTGAATAATCATGAACATGGTAAAATACCATTAAAAAAATGCTTGAATGATATATTTGGATTGAGAATTATATTGGATATGCCATTATCTTATTCTGAAATCAAAAAATTTATTGATAAAGAATTTCCTCAATTAAAATGTATTGAATCGGCAAGAGGAAAATATTATGCAGTTCATGTTTATTTTGGAAATGATGATAATTATAAATTTCAATGGGAATTGCAAATTTGGAATAAAAATCAAGAAAAAATAAATTTAGATTCTCATGCCAAATATAAACAAGATTATACTAAATGGGAAAAAGAAAATATTTAAAGGAGGTGTACATCATGATAAAGCATTTAATTGTAATGTCAAGTGCATATTCTATAGGGAAAAGAATAGCATTAGACTATTGTGATGAAGATATACTTCAAATGGATGTTATACAAAAAGATATTGACTATATATATAAGAAATGTGGAAAGGATGCACCTATATCTACTCATTTTATTCATACTGAAAAAAAAGGTTGGGATGAGGTTGCAGCCACGGATAAATTTTTTAAAGATGCAAAGCTAATATCAACAAAAGAAGAGTTTGTAGATTTAATTTTAAAAGATTCAATATTAAAAGGTATTGATATTGCAAAATATATTTTGACAAAAGTACCTTGCACTCATTTGAAATTACAAAAATTAGTATATATGTGTTATGCAGATTATATATGTAAAAGTGGAAAAAAGCTATTTGATGATACAATTTATGCATATAGGTTAGGTCCTGTTGTTGATACTGTATATCAAAAATATAAGAAAAGTGGATATAGTTGTCTTGAAGTAGAAGATGATAAAGAATTATATGATGAAGAAAAGAAGAAAATGCCAATAAGAAGTAGAATTTTATCATCAACAGATGGTTTAGATAAGATAATAAGTATTGATAAGACATTAGAAAAATATTCTGCATTTGAAGCAATTACTTTAGTTGGTTTAACACATAGAGAAAAATCGCCTTGGTCAATTTCTGGTGCTGCAAAAGAAATGTACCAAAAAATAGATGATTCTATAATTATAAAATATCATAAGTTTGAGGAAGTTTAAAAATGGTTAGATTATTTCTAGTCATTTTTTTATTAAAACTAAAAATAGCAAATTTTTTATAGTAAAATAGTATTAGGTAAAAACAAATGATAAAAGTTGTTACTGCTCTTATAAAAGTAAATAATAAATATTTAATAGAAAAACATACTACTGGCGATTTTAATATGTTTGGAAAGTGGTTGTTTAATAGTAGAAAAGTTGAACAAAATAAAAATGAAATGCACGCTATTGAAAGAGAACTAAAAGAAAAATTTGAAATAATAATTAAATTTAAAGAATTACCTAATTATACTAAAAAATAAAAAACTATTGGATTTAAATAGACCTAGAAAAGAATTAATACATACATTAGTAGATAAAATAGTGATAGATAAAAATAGAATTATAACGATTAAATATAAATATGGTTGATGCCAGATTGCACATTTAAATATCAAAATTTAAACTTGGCTAGTAACTCTTATGGCAGAAAAGAAAAAAGTCAATGTAAAAACTGATTTATCACTATTAATTTAGTGATTTTTTTATATAGCTAATTTGGTATTTTCGACTTTTGGGTTTATAATGAATTTAATCAAAGGAAAGGAGAAGTACTATGAATCGAGAATATAATGAGAATATGAATAAAATTCTTATTGATGGATTAAAAATATACTTAGAATCACATCTAAATGAAAAAGATAAAAAGGTATATAAAGCAGTGGAATCTTCAGTTAATTTTTTAGAGTCAACAACAAAATTAACTCCAGAAGAAGCGAGAGAATATCAAGATATTATAATAAAAATAGTAGGTATTGATGTTATTCAAAGGGTATTTAATAATGTAACAACTGGTAGTATACGATGAACGAGCTAATCTTGTGGAGGAGAAGGTGCCGAAATTATCTATGCTCTTCGTAATGATGATACCCTGGCTAGTATGGCCTTAGAAAATATCGGTGATGCAGGTCAAAAGATGAGAAAAATTTATCAAAGAAGATTACCAGAAGACCCTAGTAAAGATTATTATTATATTATTAGAGAAACAACACCAATGCAATCACTATTAGTAGAATATGGTTTTATTGATAATACTGCAGACCAGCAAAAATTACAGAACAATTTAACGGATTATGTAGAAGGTGTAGTAAAAGCAATCGCTGATTATGGAGGATATACTTATATTCCACCAGGTATGAGTACCGAAAATAATATATATACAGTAGTAAAAGGCGATACCTTATCAAAAATAGCAAGCGAGTTTAATACAACAGTAGCAGAGTTAAAAAGATTAAATAACCTAACTTCAGACTTACTTCAGATAGGACAAGTATTATTTATCCCTGTAACAGCAATCACACCGACCTATGAAACTTATACAGTAAAAAAAGGTGATACTTTATACGGGATTGCTAGAAAATATAATATAACAGTAGACGAATTAAAAAGACTAAATAATATAACAAGTAATAACTTATATATTGGACAACAATTAAAGGTACCAGCTCAAGAAATAACAGGAGAAGAAGACTACGAAATCTATACAGTAGTAAAAGGTGATAGCTTATGGTTAATTTCCCAAAAATACGATGTACCAGTAGATGACTTAATAGAAATTAACAATCTAGAAACAGTAAACTTACAAATAGGAGACAAATTAAAAATTCCTAAAAAGGAGTCAAAGAAAACATATATTGTAAAAAAAGGAGACAGTTTATGGTCTATTGCCAAAGATAATAATACTAGTGTAGAAGAGTTAAAATTATTAAATAATTTAACATCAAACCTACTATCCATTGGACAAGAGTTAATCCTTCCATAAAAAAATTGCTTCCCTAAGAAGCAATCTTTTTTTACCCTAAATTTAGTTTTTTATCTAATACTTTAACAGTAAGAATATAATATGCTACAGTAAATAATATGGATAAGAATAAAGCAAATAATAAATATCCATTAATAAGTGCAAAATCACTAATAGAAGTACCATTAATGTATTTTTGATAATTAGGATCTAAAAACATCACAGGAATTAAAATTACTACAGAAAGTATTTGAGTAACATTATAAAGTACGACACCATAAATAACAGAGTACATAACTTTATTATTGTGTTTTTGTCCTAAGGCAATAGATGCATATATCATCACTTGATTATAGATAACACTAATTAATATTGAAAGTAGGGTAAGTATGATAAATAAAGTATCAATTTGCTTAAATAAATCCCAAATTAATGATAAAAAACTAGAATCAAACCAAAGACCATAAACTCCAACAAATAAGAACAAGATAGTAAAGACAAAAGATAGAATAATAAACACAGTAGAACTAATAGTCTTAGATAAAATTAAACTGTTTTTACTAACAGGAAGCGTATGCATTAAATATCCTTCATCCTTAATTAAGTTTTGGTAAAACTTAAGAATAGTAAAGATAAAAGTTGCGATAGGAATAGCAATCAATACAACAACAAAGATACCACTAATAAATCCACTAGGAACAGAGAATATGTTAAATTGATTAGCTAACATATTAATAACTCTAGTAAGTAAAGCTAGTAACAAACTAACTAGATAAACAGGAATTAATATTTTAGATAAAGATTTAAAATCATATTTTAATAATTTACTTAGCATTTAAATTCCTCCCTAAATAATTTATCAATCGTTGTTTTCTTCTTTTTACGAATCGTATCAGCATCTTCATTTAATACAATCTTACCCTGATTAATAAAGATAACCTGATCAAGAATTTTTTCAATATCAGAAATTAAATGAGTAGAAATAAGAATAGATGATCCTTCATTAAAATTTGTAAGAATCGTTTCTAAGATATAATCACGACTAGCAGGATCAACACCACCAATAGGTTCATCTAAAATATATAAATCTGCTTTTCTGCTCATAACCATGACAAGTTGTACTTTTTCTTTTGTTCCTTTAGACATATTTTTTAACTGGTCAGTTTCATTAATCTTTAATTTATGTAATAGTTGCAATGCTTTTTTCTCGTCAAAATCTTCATAAAAATCTTTAAAAAATTGAATTAATTCAGATACCTTCATATTCATATTTAAATATGTTCTTTCTGGTAAAAATGATATAATTTTTTTACTTTCAATACCAGGCTCACGTCCATTAATTAAAATTTCTCCAGACGTTGGTTGCAATAAATCATTGATAATTTTTATCATAGTAGTTTTTCCGCTACCATTAGGACCAAGTAATCCATAGATTTTACCTTTTTCAATCGTAAGATTAATATTTTTTAAGGCTTCTTTAGGTCCAAAGTTTTTAGATAAATTTTTAAACTCAATAAACTCCATTATGACTATTTCCTCTCTTTCAATAGTTTTACAATGTCTTCAGTTTTTAATCCCAGAGTCTCCATATCAGAGACAAAGGTATTAATTTTATCTCTTGCTAACTCCTGTTTTACTTGATGAATGATATCATCATCTTCTGTTACAAATTTCCCAGAAGTTCTCTTGGTATAAATTAAATGTTCATCTTCTAATTCTGCTAAAGATCTTTGAATAGTATTAGGATTGACACATATCATCGTAGAAAGTTCTCTAACAGAAGGAAGTTTATCTCCACTTTTAAAATGTCCCAGGACAATTTCTAATTTTAATTTATCTACCAATTGTTTATAGATTGGCTTATCATCATCAAATTCAAACTCCATAACTACCTCCTTTGTATTAATTGATTAATACAGTTATACAGTAAAAAGGAATAGAAGTCAACAAAAAACTGCTAAAAATTAGCAGTTTTTAAATAGACATTATTAATATTTAAATTTAAGCAGCCTTTTTTCTAGCAAACCATATTCCGCCACCAACAGCTGCAACAACTAATACAATTGCAATAACTACTGCGATATCACCAGCATAACTATTAGCAGATGTATCAGTATTAGTATCAATGCCATCGACATAATTCATAATATCATATCTTTCATCAGCAGCAGTTTTATACTCTGATTCGATTTTACTAATGATTTCATCATCATAAGAAGAATCATAACCATTCCATGACTGATTACCTATAATAATGTAAGGAACACCTTCTACTTCTTCTTTTCTAGCATCTGCAACTTTCTGCATTAAATCAGCATTATCTTCATCATACCATGTTTCATACATTACTAGATTAAATTGATCACCATAGTCTTCTTCCAAGTCTTCAAAAAACGCTTCTGCATTAGCACAATAACTACATCCATTACCATAGAAAAAATATACATTTACTTTCTCATCTGTGCTTGTATCAGTACTAGTATCAGTATCAGCTGCAAACACGGTACATGGTACCAATAAAATTCCAATTAACATTACGAACAAAAATTTAATCTTTTTCATAATTCTACCTCCTATATCAATATATCATAATTTGTAAAAAACACCAAGAATAACGCCTAGAAAGTATTACAAATTTCATCGTTTTTTCACAAACAATTATTTCTGAATAAGATGGTTTTTAATATTCTTATGAAGTTGAATATCAATTCCTAAAAATTTTTCTTTAAAACCGTTTTCTGAAAATATTGAAAAAGCAGGACGACTTTGAACAGAAAAATCATCTACTGTATAATCAGAAAATCTAGCACATAATATTTCTTCAAGATCTGAATGAGAAAGTTCATGGGAAAAAGAGAATTCCTCACCATTTTCTCTTAAAATTCCAGAAACAGAAGTAACGATATTTATTAAATTACTATTGGAATTTGCTCTTCCGATAGTATCAAAAAGAGAGGGATGATAAGGAGTGCAAGTTGTATTAGCAGAAACCTCAACAAGACCATAAGTATTCGCATAGTAATCACTAATCATTTGATGATATTCTTTAGCGGTTAATGATTTACTTAATACTATCTCCATCTTTCTTTTCTTTCTCCTTAATTTTTCTTAATTTTTCCTCTGCTTCTTCCATTGGAATATATAATTTACACTTACAAATACCATCATTAATAAACTCATCACATGGACATAATGTAGTATCATCAACATTTACTCTACATGGACAATGACCATCTTTTTTCTGGAGTCCTTCCATAATAACAGAAACATATTTTTTATCCGGATTAATTCTATAATTTTTCATAAATTCTCCTTTTAATTACATGGACAACACATATCTAGATTATCTATACACGCTTCATCACCAGGGTTACAGCACGAACAGCATCCATTATTTTCTGAGACATTCTGTGAAAGGAAAATAATAACTACTACTGCCAACAAAACAATAATACCTGATATGATAAATGTTACAACTCTTTTCATAAGTGCTCTCCTAATATAGTAAATTATATCATAGAACAATCAAAATTTGGAATAAAACTTTCGCTCTGAGTTTCTCCTTCTTGTATAAAAGCGTACTTTATTCCTAAATCAATTGCATAGTCAATTACTTCCTGATATTCATCATCACTAACTTTCCTACTTAAATTAGGATAGTTATCAAATTTTTTTAAAGGAGTATACTGATTCATCAAACTAATGATTATTGTATCATGATACGTAGTATATAAATAATATACCAATTTTTTAGCATCCTCTACATGCCCTGGTAAAATAAGTATTCTAACAATCACTCCACGTTTCATTAAATCATTTTCAATAACAAATTTTCCTACTTGCTTAACCATTTCATGAATAGCTTGACTAGCATAATGAAAATAATCTTTACAATGAGAATAATTACAAGCTAAATTATCATTAAAATACTTTAAATCAGCAAGATAAATATCAATAGTTCCATCAAGCATTTGAATAGTAGATACATTTTCATAGCTACTTGTATTATAAACAATAGGTATTTTTAATTTATCATCTTTGATTTTATGAATAAAAGATACAATTTGTGGAACATAATGAGTCGGAGTAACAAGATTAATATTATTAGCACCTTTCTCCTGTAATTCTAGACATAACTCTTGAAGTCTCTCCTCAGTAATTTCTTTACCATATCCTCCAGTACTAATTTTATAATTTTGGCAAAAAATACATTTTAAATTACAATAAGAAAAGAAAATAGTACCACTACCAGAATCACCAGAAATAATAGGTTCTTCCCAGTAATGCAAACCATAATGAGCGACTTTTATTTTATCGTTAGCTCCACAAATACCAGTAGATTTATATCGATTTACTTTACAATTTCTAGGACATAAGTTACAAGATTCTAATTCTTTCATAAAATCACCTCTCAACAATCATATCATAAAATAGCTCTTATTGAAAAAGACAACCATAAATGATAAAATAAACTACCAAAAGAAGGCGTTACAGATGACAAGAGAACATTATTTTAAAATACCAGCAAAAATTAATAATTATCTAAAGCAAATAGAAATTCAAGATCCTTTTTTATTTGAGTTTATGGACCAGGTATATATGATAATAAAAGATGCAAAAATACCAGTAGCAACAGGGCAGGTTCATGGTTGCTTACCATATATATCGGTTGAAGAAAGTATATTATTAGCAGCAGAATTTCTAGGACGATGTGATGAAAGTTATCAACATCAACTTCTAAAAGAATATAAAGAGGGAAAACTACAATTTAGTAAAACAAAGAAAAGCAGTATTCTAGGTAGTATAGTAAAAGGAAACTATAAAATTATAATAAGAAAAACAAATACAATAATACAAGCACAAGACATCGTACATGAAATGTTTCATTGCCTAAATCTAAATAATTATATAATGAATAGAGTGTTTACAGAAACAGTATCGATTATAGCAGAATTAATGTTCCAAGATTTTCTAAGAGAAAAAGAATATAAAGAATATGATATCAGCCTATTGCAACAATATCGAGGATTAATGTATACTGACAATTTAAAATATTTACAAGTAATGCTACCTTTATTTTTAGAACAAAAAGAAAGTAATAAAAAGGTAATGGACTCATATAATAGTCTAGCAAAAAAGACCAATTTTTCTCCTAAAGAAATAAAGATATATTTAACTTATTTCTGGAATAAAACGAATCACAATCTAGATACCTATAAATATACTCTAGGATATATCTTAGCTAAAACATTTATAAATGGTAATCCTACTTTAGAAAATTTAAAAGAAATAAATGAACTATTACATAATAATGACATCGTAAAATTTCAAGAAAAAGTAATAGGTAAACATAAACTAGAAGAGTTACACAAGTATGTAACTGAAAAAGATTTTTGTTATCAACCAAAACAATATATAAAAAAATAATCTATCATAGATTACTATCTTCTAACATACACTTTGTTAGGAGGCTTTTATGTTAAATGGACTAACGAACAAAGAAGTAATAGAACAAAGAAAAAAATATGGTAGTAATGAAATCACTAGACAAAAACAAAAAAGTATTTTAAAACTATTTCTAGAATCTCTAGGAGATCCAATAATTAAGATATTACTAATAGCATTAGGAATCAAAACAGTTTTTTTATTTCATGATTTTGACTGGTTTGAAACTTTAGGAATTGTAATAGCTATATTAATAGCATCTTTAATTTCAACATTATCTGAGTATGGAAGTGAAGAAGCTTTTAAAAGATTACAAGAAGAATCGTCAAAGTTAAAGTGCAAAGTAAAAAGAGAAAATAAAATAACAGAAATACCAATCGATGAGGTAGTAGTAAAAGACTTAGTACTTCTACAAACAGGAGACAAAATACCAGCAGATGGTATAATTAAAGAAGGTTCAGTATTAGTAGATGAATCCAGTATGAATGGAGAAGCAAAAGAGGTAGAAAAACGCCTAGGAGAAAAACTGTATCGTGGAACAGTAATTTATGCAGAAGAAGCTTATATGGAAGTAACAGAAGTAGGGGATAAAACCTTCTATGGAAAAATGAGTAAAGAATTACAAGAGGAAGGACAAGAAAGTCCCTTAAAAATAAGATTGAGAGAATTAGCGAAGTTTATTAGTAAAATAGGATATGTAAGTGCAATTTTAGTAGCCATTTCTTATCTATTTACAGAAATAATAATAGCCAATTCTTTTAATTTGGATAAAATACTTAAAACGATTACCAATTTTCCTGTGTTAATGAATCACCTAATTTATGCTTTAACACTAAGCGTTACAATTATCGTAGTCGCAGTACCAGAGGGACTACCAATGATGATTACTTTGGTATTATCATCTAATATGAAAAAAATGTTAAAAAGTAATGTACTAGTAAGAAAAATGGTAGGAATAGAAACCGCAGGAAGCTTAAATATTTTATTTACAGATAAAACAGGAACATTAACCAAAGGAAAATTAGAAGTAGTAGAATTTCAAGATGCGACGGGAACAGAATACAAAACAGAACAAGAGGTAGAAGTACATAAATTCCTTCATGAACATCTAAAGAACAATTGCTTATATAATAATGGAAGCTATCTAGATCAAGAACAAAAAGCAATCGGCGGAAATACAACAGATAGAGCCATATTAGAGTTTATTAAATCGGATAAAAGAAAAAAATATCATAAGTTAAAAACAATTCCCTTTGATAGTAAAAACAAATTCTCAGGAGCTATCATAGATATAGGAGAGAAGATAAATTATATAAAAGGTTCACCTGAAAAATTATTGCCACTTTGTAAAACTTATGTAGCAAAATCAGGAAGAAAAGAACAACTGTTAAATAAAGGTATCTTAGAACAAGAAATAAAAAAGAAGACTAGAGAAGGTATAAGAGCCATACTTTTAGTATATAACGATAATTACAACCTAGAACGTCTAGAAAGACTAACACTAATTGGTGTATTATACATTAAAGATGACGTTAGAAAAGAAGCGAGAAGTGGAGTAGAATTAGTTCAAAATGCCGGCATTCAAACAGTAATGATTACGGGAGATAATAAAGATACCGCTATAAGTATTGGAAAAGAAGTAGGACTAATTACGAATAGAGAAGATGTAGTACTAACAAGTGATGAATTAAATCGGTTATCAGATAATGAAGTAAAAAAGATACTTCCAAGATTAAAGATTGTTGCTAGAAGCATGCCACAGGACAAAAGCAGATTAGTAAGATTAGCAGAAGAAGAAAACCTAGTAGTAGGAATGACTGGTGACGGAGTAAATGATGCTCCGGCTTTGAAAAAGGCAGATGTAGGATTTGCCATGGGAAGTGGAACAGAAGTTGCGAAAGAAGCAAGTGATATTGTCATACTAGATGATAACTTCTTATCGATTGCTAGTGCTATATTTTATGGAAGAACAATCTTTAAAAGTATCAGAAAATTTATTATTTTTCAGTTAACGATTAATTTATGCGCTGTGAGCCTATCAATTATAGGTCCGTTTATTGGAATAGAAAGTCCCGTTACAGTAATGCAGATGCTATGGATTAATATGATAATGGACACTCTTGCAGGTATTGCTTTCTCATATGAACCACCATTAAAGTCATATATGGAAGAAAAACCTAAGCCAAAAGATGAAAAGATAATGAATTCTTATATGTATAGTGAAATTATATTCACAGGAATTTATTCTACTCTTTTATGTGTATTTTTCTTAAAAAGTAATTGGATAGAGACCATCTACCGTACTAATGGTACAGATAAATATCTAATGACTGCCTTCTTTGCTTTATTTATTTTCATGGGAATATTCAACTGTTTTAATGCAAGAACACCAAGACTAAATTTATTATCTAACTTAAGCAAGAATAAAGTATTTATAATTATCATCATATTTATCATAATTGTGCAGCTATATTTAATATATTATGGAGGGGACCTATTTAGAGCATATGGATTATCACCAAAAGAGCTAGGAATTACTATTGTCCTAGCAGCAACCGTGATTCCTGTAGACTGGTTAAGAAAGTTAGTAACAAAGAAAACAAGAATAGTTTAAAAGAAAAGGAGAGACTATGAATAGAATAGATGAAAAATTTCAAGAATTAATGACAAGCCTAAAAAGGAAAACAAAGGAGGAAGTTTTTCTAGAGATTAAAGATACCTATATAAAACAGTCACCAGAAGTAAAAATGGCTCTAGAAAACTACTTTCAAACATTTAATTACTGGGGAAAGTTAAAAGAAACTAGTGGAGAATATGAATCACTCTATAATAGAGCAACTTCACTAAAAGATCATGTAGAGGATTATGAATGGTTATATACAAGATTAAAAGATTATAGATCAAAGAAATTATTATACGCCATATTAAATAACTGGTATCATTTTGATGCTACCACAACGAAATCCTCATTAGAGACAGGCTATAACCAATACTGGGACTTAGATATTATTAAACCAACAAGCGAAGAAGTAATCGTAGATATTGGTTCTTATATAGGAGATAGTATTTTAACCTATGTAGAAAATTATGGCATAAATAATTATAAAAAAATATATGCCTATGAAATTACTCCAGAAAGCATCGAAGTATTAAAAAATAATACCAGATACTATCATGATGTAGAAATCAGAAAAAAAGCAGTCTTAGATAGACCACAAAAAGTTTATATGAATATAAATGAAAATGGTTCTTCTGCGAATCAAGTAATAGAAGAAGGAGATGAAATTTTAGATGGAGTAAGTATCGATACCGATATTGTAGAAGATGTAAGTATGATAAAAATGGATATTGAAGGATCAGAAGCAAAAGCACTAATTGGATGTCAAAATCATATTAGAACTACAACACCAAAACTTTTACTTTCTGTATATCATAACCATGAAGACTTATGGAAAATTCCAAGATTAGTAGATGACATAAATCCTAACTATCAGTTTTATCTTCGTTGTTACGGCAGTGAACTATTTCCAACAGAAATTATCTTATATGCAATAAAAAATGAATAAAAAATATGTTATACTATAAACGTAGTAAAGGAAGATAACAATGGAAAAAGAAAAAATATTAATTAGTGCTTGTTTGATAGGATTAAATTGTAAATACAACGGAGGAAATAATGAAAATTCTAAATTAGTAGAGTTGATGAAAGAAAAAGATTTAATTCCTATCTGTCCTGAACAATTAGGAGGATTAAAAACACCTAGAGCAAGTGCTGAAAGAACACAAGAAAAAGTACTAACAAAAGAGGGAATAGATGTAACAAAAGAATATCAAAAAGGTGCCGAAGAAGTATTAAAATTAGCTAAAAAACTAAACATTAAAAAGGCAATTTTAAAATCTCGCAGTCCATCCTGTGGAATAGATGAAATTTATGATGGGACTTTTTCTCATACACTAATTAAAAGGGATGGTGTAACAGCAGAATTATTAAAGAAAAATGGAATTGAAGTAATTTCTTCTGATAAATACATATAAAAAATAGTGGCTTACTATTTACAAGTAAGACCACTATTTTCCATTTGTTCTTTTATATCATCATATGTCCCTTGAGCACCAGCTAGGCCCTCTAAATCATACTCAGCCAAATCTTCTTCTTTAGCTTTATTAACATCTACATCAATTGTAATATTATAAGAACGTTTTTTCTTATCGTTTTCTTTTGTTATTTGAAAACCATCTTTATTAACAGTAGAGTATTGTTCATCAAGTATATCTACTAAAGAATTCCAATCACTATCAGAAACTTCATCAGTTACGTTTGTATTAATAGACATTTTTACATTAGAAACTTCTTCTTTTTTAAAAGTAATATCAATTACTTGTTCCATAGTAGCACCATTTTGTTCCTGAGTCAGAGAGCAAGAAAGAACTTGGCTATTTCCACAACCAGATAAAAGAAAACAGAAGACAGAAATGGTACCCAGTAATTTAATTTTTTTCACCTCAACTACTCCTTCCTATTTTTAGCATACTGTATTATTAGTAAAAAGGCAAGATAAAATAGAATATAGATATTAAAAATTTAAAATAGACTTTACATTGTAAAAATAAAAAAATAGAATATATAGTAATATATAAAAATTAATGCTATAATAGAAATAAGAAGGAGGAGTATCTGGAACTACAGGAGTTTACGTAATTAATGACAATACAATAAGTTTAATTGGTAAAAAAGATACTGTTGGCCCAAGAAATCAAGATCCATACTATAATACAGAAGATTATGTAATGGCAGATGATTGTTCACGCATGGTAGTAACGAAAGGGTAAGCTACATTTTCATTAGACAGACAATAAAACTTGTTAGATAACTAACAAGTTTTAATTTTGTTTTACTACTTTTTCTAAATCGAAATAAAAACCATATTCTAAATACTCTTGCTCACCAATACGAGCCATTTTCTCTTCAACTTTAATACCGCCTAGTCCTTCATAAAAATGAATAGCATTAGTATTATCAGAAAAACACCAAACGATCATATTTTCTTTTCCTAAAGAATATAACTCTTTAGCAGTAGCAATTAGTAAAGATGAACCAATTCCACGTCCCGTTTCACTTTTTTTAATATATAAGCTAACAAGTTCAGAGTCATATTTTTTGTCTTTATCAAATGGCATAAAGCAGGAATATCCTAAAACTTCATCTCCACGAACCGCAACGAAGACTAAATCTTTATAATCATCAAAACTACTTAAATAACGCTGTGTTTGAGCATCATAGTCCAAAGAATTTAAATATTTAGAAGCGACAATTTTATCATAAGCAGTACGCCAGCCATCTATTTTGATATGAGCCATTTGTTCTTGATCTTTTTCTAAGTTTTTACGAATAATATAGTCTTCACCAGCCTCTAACAAGCGAAGAGATTGATTCATCTGTGCTAAAGCAGAAATAATTTTTTCATCTTCCAAAGCAAAAGTAACACGTCCAACGAATTCGTTTGGATAAGGCCAACTAATAGATTGACCTACTAAAAAACGAGTACGATAAGTTCGGTAAAAGAAAGTGAGTAAATCACGTTCATTATTAATAACCATATTTTTATATTTCATACCGCGAACTTTAGTAAAATCTAAAATAGCAAAGAATCCAGACTCAGGCTCTAAATTATCAGGAAACTTTGTATAAGGAAGTCCTTGTAATACTTGTTCTTGTAAGGATGCATCTGGAATAACACTCTTCACTTTTTGAACAATAGAACGTTTTAAGGATTCATCACGAATAGTATCAATACCTTCAACCAAAGCTTTTAGCAATTGATATTTATCTTGGTAAATCTTTCTTAATTTAGAAAAATATTCTTGATAAATAGCATCTCTTTCAGGACGAATATTAAAAGCACCTGCTAAAGCACGACCGACAATATCAGGAGCAGAGTCCATTCCTTGGAATATACGATTAATAAGTTCTCGAATAATTACTTCATCCGCAACAACAAACCCGGCTCTAAGACTTGCCATTCCATAGCTTTTGGAAAGTCCAAATAATGAGATTGTATTACGAAACATTCCAGGAATCGTTGCAATAGGCATAGCGAGATTATCAGGATCGAATGTTAAATCACGATACACTAAATCATCAATAATAAAGACACCACGCTTTAAACATACTTCCCCGATTTCTTTTAATAAATCTGCTTGTTTTACTCCCATGACTTTACCAGTAGGATTATTAGGATTAGCATTAACAAAAGCAACTACTCTAGGAATATATCCTTTACGTCTATGATAAACTTTTTGTAAACTGTCATTAATTTCATCGATTTTTTCAGCCAGTTTGCCAGGACTAGGTAACCAATTATCTTCTTTAGATAAAGCTAATATTTCTACTTCGGCACCTGCACGTTCCGCACGAATAGTAAATAAACCATAATTAGGTCCAGTAACTAATACAACATCTCCTGGTTTAGAAATAATACTAACAATCATATTAAAAGCAATCGAAGTAGATGGTAAGAAAGTAATATTATGAACGCATAAACCTTTCTCATCAATATCAGAATAATTATAAGGTGTAGTATTTACAAAGCCTTCTTTTTCTACATAGTCTAGTAATACTTGACGAATTTCATCAGCTCCTTCAGTATAAGGATATTTATACATAGAAAGAGAATCAAGTGCTTTTTTCATTTCTTCAATGGCCATAGGAAAAGGCGGATACTTGGTAGGATTACCACTTCCTAAATCAATATCAGGAATGGTTGTAATATCATCATCACGAACATCGAAACCATAGTATTCAATAGCATCGGCAATTTCTTGTACCGTAGGATTAAATGATTCTCCATCTCCTCTTCCACCAACTTCAGGAAGACCAAACCGTCTTTCACCTAAATTAGAATTTTGTTGTAATAAGCGGTCAATTGCACTAGATTTTATTATCATAAAAATTCCTCCTAATTATATTATCTTTCTAAAATATGTTCTAAAGATACTTCCAAAATAGATTTAATATGGTCATCATCTAAAGAATAGTAAATATTTTTTCCATCACGCCTAATTTTAACAAGTTTTGCATTCCTTAAAGATTTTAATTGATGAGATACAGCAGAAATGGACATGTTAAGTAAAAATGCTAAATCACTTACACATAATTCACCATGTTCTAAAACCATAAGAAGTTGCAGTCTAGTACTATCGCCCATGAGTTTAAAAAAATCCGATAAATCAGTAATAGTGTTATAAGAACTCATTTTTTGTTGGATATGTGTGACTAATTGTACATCGTGTATTGTAATATCATTTGTTGTTTCCATACGTATCACCTCAAAACTATTATAAGCGAATAAAAATAATTAATCAAATATAAAAAAGTCTTGACATTTGAATAAATATTCAAATATAATGTTAATATAAACATTTGAATAATTGTTCAAATAATAAAACAAAAGGAGGGAAATATGAAAAAAGTATTTAAATTAGAAGATCTAGATTGTGCAGCATGTGCTGCAAAAATGGAAGAAGCTATAAAAAAGGTAAAAGGAGTACAAGAGGTAAGTGTAAATTTTGTGACACAAAGGTTAAAATTAGAATTAGATGAAGAAAATTATGATACAATCATAAAAGAAATAAAAAAGGTTTGTAAAAAAGTTGAACCAGATTGTACTATATTAGATTAATAAGGTGATAATATGACAAGGAAAGAAAGAAAAAGTTTAATAAAAATTATAATTGCTATTATATTATTAATAATGGTTTCTATTTTATCAGTAAATGACATAGTAAAATTAGGACTATATATAGTTACATACTTAATTGTTGGATATGACGTAGTTTGGAAAGCAATTAAAAATTTATTCACAGGACAAGTATTTGATGAACATTTCCTAATGAGTATTGCAACAATCGGTGCTTTCGCAACAGGAGAATATTTAGAAGCTGTCTTAGTAATGTTACTATATCAAATAGGGGAATTATTTCAATCTTATGCGGTTGGAAAATCAAGAAGACAAATTACAGAACTAATGGATATTAGACCAGACTATGCTAATATAGAACAAGATGGAAAATTAGTAAAAGTAGATCCAGAAGAGGTAAGCTTAGACGATGAAATTGTTGTAAAACCTGGAGAAAAGATACCCTTAGATGGTATTGTAAAAGACGGAGAGTCTATGCTTGATACTTCTGCATTAACAGGAGAGTCAGTACCAAGAAAAGCAAAAATAAACGATACTGTATTAAGTGGCTGTATCAATAAAACAGGAATACTAACAATAAAAGTAACGAAAGAATTTGGAGAGTCAACAGCATCAAAGATCCTAGACTTAGTAGAAAACGCCAGTAGTAAAAAAGCAAAAACAGAAAACTTTATTACTAAATTTGCAAGATACTATACACCAATTGTAGTAGTATTAGCACTATGTTTAGCTTTTCTTCCACCAATATTTATAAGAGACCTAACAGTGTTAGATTGTGTAAAAAGGTCTATGACTTTCTTAGTAATTTCTTGTCCTTGTGCTTTAGTTATTTCCGTACCATTAGGATTTTTTGGTGGAATCGGAGGAGCATCTCGCCAAGGTATATTAATTAAAGGTAGTAACTACTTAGAAGCTTTATCAAATACAAAAACAATTATATTTGATAAAACAGGTACTTTAACAGAAGGAAAATTCCAAGTAGTTAAAACAGAGTCAAAAGATAAAGATAAAATGTTAGAAATTGCTGCACTAGCAGAATCATTTTCATCTCATCCTATTGCTCTAGCAATCAGAGAAAAGTCAAAAAAGCAATTAGATCAAAAAAGAATAAAAAATGTAAAAGAAGTTGCTGGTAAAGGAATTACTGCTAAAATAGATGGAAAAGAAGTATATGTAGGAAATGTAAAACTATTAACAGACCATAAAATTGAATGTCCAGAAGTATCAGATATTGGAACTATTATCTATGTTGCTTTAGAAAAAGAATTTTTAGGATATATAGTAATAGCTGATAAAGTGAAAGAAAATGCAAAAGAAACATTAGAAGAATTAAAGTATAAAAATCATATCACAACTACAGTAATGTTAACTGGTGATAAAAAAGAAATAGCAAATCATATTGCAAAAGAAATAGGAGTAGATAAAGTTTATTCTGAATTGTTACCACAAGACAAAGTAGATAAATTAGAAATGATTTTAAATAAGCAGGAGGGAAATAATAAAGTGGCATTCGTTGGAGATGGTATCAATGACGCTCCAGTATTAACAAGAGCAGACGTTGGTATTGCCATGGGAGCCTTAGGAAGTGATGCTGCAATAGAGGCCTCAGATGTAGTCATTATGGATGATGACATATCAAAGATTAATGATGCTATCAATTTATCTCAAAGGACAATTAGAATTGTAAAACAAAATATTTACTTTGCGATTGGAATCAAAGTCTTCTTCTTAATATTAGGAGCCCTAGGTGTTGCTAATATGATGGAGGCAGTATTTGCAGATGTAGGAGTATCAGTAATTGCTATATTAAACTCCATGAGAGCGTTAAATGTAAAAAAATAATGTTAATGTCTCTGTAATATGATATTAGATATGAATCTAGGATAAACCCTAAATAAATTAACAAACAAACTTTCAATCCACAAATCGGTAATAATATCTTCTCGACTAGAAAAATATTCATAACGTAGTAAAAATCTTTGCCTGATACTAAAACATTTTAGTAATGGCAAATCAGTAGGACTAAGTGTCCTATTTTTTTCTTTCACAGTAAAGCAATAAAACATCTTACAAGTGAAATTACTAGTAGTACATCCCTTAGGACTAGCATATTTACAAAGTCTACAGCACCCGTTTTTATATTTCATCTTTTTCCTTTGAGAAATACACCGATCATGTTGAAAATCACAAAGATTTTTACCAGCATAGAACGTATCAATTTGTTGACATAAAGTATCATAAAGATAAATAATTCTTTGTTTTTTATTTTTGATATTTAAAGCTTCAATAAAATGAGAAATTGGTAAATAAGAGTTAGAACAGGAAAAATAGACACCGTGACACAAAGAAGAACGATAAAAAGGTAACATTCTCTCAAAATGTCTTAACTCATCCAAATTAGTAATAGAAATATCTATCTTCATAATCTTCACCTAATAATATTATAGGAAATGAAACAAAATATGTAAATTATAGTAAAACAAAAAAAGAAATTCAGAACAGGTAAAAATATACGTGATATAATTAAAATAGGTGGTAATATGCAAAATTTGAAAGAAAGTACAGAAAATAAAATAAATACGGTAGTAAATAGTCCACTACTAACAAACCAAAATAAAATTAGTGCCTTAGAAGAGTTAAAAAGAAAACTTCTGTCTCATACAGAAAGCAAAGAATTATCAGGAATGCTAAAAGAAGAACCAAGAAATACGAATACATTACATCAAGGAAAAGTACTTCAAAAAGTCTCATCTGATATGAAAAAAGCCGGACTAACAAGTCCGTTGATGTTAACAGTAATATTAGCTATGTTATTAACATCAATGATATTAATAGGTATCGTAATAGGATCATTTCTCTAAGAAATGATTTTTTTAAATTGATAAAAGTGTAGAAAAAATAGTTTGAAATTGAAAAAAGCGTAATTTGTAGTAATTTATAAAATCAAATAATATATAGACTGGTGATAAAATGCAAATAGGAAACTATATATTAGATGAAAGACAAATAGAAATTGTAAAAGAAGAATCAAACTATCTATTAGTAACCGCCGGAGCAGGAAGCGGTAAAACATTAACAATACTAGGAAAAATAAATTACTTAGTAAAAGAAAAAAATCTAAAGCCAGAGGAAATATTATGTATATCTTTTACGAAAGCCGCAACAGAAAGCTTAAAGAAAAAAATAAAAACTGTTTTAAGACTAGATGTTCCTACCTATACCTTTCATAAATTATCACTTGAAATTATAAAAAAGGAAAAAGAAGCCTATGAAATAGCAGAAGATACTTTATTAGAAGAGGTAACAACAGAGTTTTTTGAAATAGATATTTTCCAGTCAGCATATTTATTAAAGTTAATATGTAAATATTTTAAAGAATCATCAAAAAATCTAGAAAAGTCATATCAGCAAATCCTAGAAAAAAAGAAAACAGACCTAAAGCAACTAGAAAAGCTTTGCATGGTATTTATTAGATTAATGAAATGTAATAACTATGAATTAAAGGACTTTATTCTTTTTCTTTCTAAAATAAAAAGAACTCTGTCATATACTCAATATAAAAAAGAAAAAACCATACTAACATTAATACTAAATATTTACCTAAAGTATGAGAATTATTTAAAAGAAAATAACGAAATAGATTTTGATGATATGCTAATAACAGCAACCAAAGTAGTAAAAGAACAAGGTCTAAAGAAAAAAATAAAATATATTATTATTGATGAATATCAGGATACTTCTTTTATCAGATTTAACTTGATAAAGGAAATAATAAACAAAACAACTGCGAAACTAATGGTAGTAGGAGATGACTTTCAATCGATATATAAATTTACAGGATGTGATGTTTCGCTATTTATTGATTTTAAAAACTATTTTAAAGAAGCAAAAATTATGAAATTAGAAAGAACCTATAGAAATAGTAAAGAATTAATACAAGTAGCTGGTAAGTTTATTATGAAAAATAAACATCAAATAAAAAAAGAACTCTATTCTGAAAAAACATTAAAAAGTCCTATTAAAATATTAAAGTATAAGAATATAAAAAAGATTTTTTTAGAAGTAATCAAAGAATTATCTAAACATAATAATGAAAAAATATTAATATTAGGAAGAAATAATAAAGATATTTATTTACTACTAGATGAAGATATTAAAATAAAAAATGATAAGCTATGTATTACAAACTATGAATATTTAGATATTACTTATATGACAGTCCACAAATCAAAAGGATTAGAAAGTGATAATGTAATTGTGATAAATCTAGAAAACAAAATAACCGGATTTCCTAGTCAGATAGAAGAAGAAAAATTAACAAGACTAGTAACCAAAGCAAAGGATAATTATCCCTATAGTGAAGAACGCAGATTATTTTATGTAGCACTAACCAGAACCAAGAATTACGTGTATCTACTAGTACCAGAAAAAAATCCTTCTATTTTCATAGAAGAATTAACAAAGTTATGATTAGTTTATGATTTGGTAAGTAATTTTTACTAGTTATTCGCTTATTTCTATATCAGTACTATTATTAGAATTATTATCAATGGCGGTATTGTCATTAGTAAGGGAACTATTATTAGTGTCATCATCAGAAATATTTTCATTATTAGGTAAATTTTTTTCTTTCTGTGAAACTGTTAAAGTGATACTTTTTGTATTATCAATCACTTTTCCAGAACGTATGCTTTGTTTTAATACTATATTTTCTTCTCCGTCATCTTCCTGATAAACTACTTGATAGGAAATATTTAAAGAATTCAAAGACTCTACGGCTTCTTCCAAAGTTAAACCAGAAACATCGGGAACTTCTACTCTTGTATCTAAAACACCAACAGTTAAAGTGATAACAGCATTTTCATGCGTTTTACTTCCAGCTCGCTTACTTTGTTTGATAACAATATCAACTTCGTCTTCTTCCGTAGTTAAAACAGTTTTTTGCTGGTAACTTAACTTGGCATTACTAAGAATACTAACAGCTTCATCATAAGAGTATCCAACAACATTAGGAACTTTGATATTGTTCTCCTCATAATAATGATAAATAAACAAGCCAAGAACAAAGGCAAGACCAATCACTAAAATCAGTAACACAAATACTAAAAACTTAGAAAAGAATCCAGATTTTTGCTTTTCTTTAGAAGGCTTTTGTTTTTGTACCTTTGTTTTATATTTAGTTTTAGTTTTTACTTTTGTTTGCTTTTTAACTTTATGTTTATTTGCTTTGGTTGCGTTATTAGCATTAGATTCCTCATAAAAAGGATGAGCACATTTTTTACAGTAAACAGCATCTTCCTCATTTTCAGTATGACATAAAGGGCATATCTTCATAGCATCACCTCGAACAATAATATTATAACGCAAAGAAATGTTTCTTTCAAATATCACAGAAACGTGATAAAATAAGAGTGTAAAAAGGATAATTTAGATCATAATAAATCAAAGTGAGGACAATATGGAAGAAAATAAAGAAATACTTACTCCAGAAGAGCAACAATTTATATTACAATATATAAGACAAGGAAACATTGATTTTGTACAATACCTACCAGTTTTCTATTCAAATAGCCCTAATCATCTACAAGGAACAACGGCGGTTGAATTAATAAAAAATCTTTTATATAAGTTTGATGAAGATAATCCTGATATCCAAGAACAATTATATTTAACTCTAGATAAAGTAATGGATGGAATTATTAGATTAAAATATAAAGAAGAAAAGCATAACTTTAGATTTAAAAGTGCAGATCAGCTAAATCGGTATATATCAAAAGAGTTTTCAAAGCTATCAAAGATAGATGAAAATAAAGAAGAATATTATTTAAAAAATATGGCAGGAGTACTAAATTATAAAATTAATGATATTAAATACTATAAGATGTGTTTAGAAGGTTTAAAAAAACTATACCGAACATACCAAGAGAATGGTCGTGCTTTATTACCTGAGAATACAAGTGAATTCTATAATCAAATATTAAACACGCAATATAACTTCTATCATCAACGAGAAAAAGCTAAGACAATTAATCATCTAACAGAGATGCTTCCTCTCACTGAAAAAACGAAAGAAGGAATAATAAGAGGAGCAAAATTGAAAAAAATAGATGCACTTTTTGCGAACAATGAATATGAAAAATTAGGTACAACGAAAGAAGAACTACTAGATTCATTATCTGAATATGATTCTTATCTAAATTCTTTAAAGAAATTAAGAAAAGAACAGATTATAATTAGTAAAGACCAACTTCATCAAATAAATGAATTATTTGTAACGGGTAGATTATCAGAAGAAACTCTGCACGAAGTCTTACCATATATTAAATCAGAAATAAAATCAGTGATTCTAAATAAATATAGTCAAGAAAAAGCAAAATTCTTAGACCGAGTTTCACTAGAAAAAAAGGATCTACCATCTATTCGTTTAGGATACAATTATAATAACTATAAAATAGGAACGCAGGAGCAAACATATCAAAACATAGTAAAAATTGTTGGCAGTCTAACCGAAGAAGAAGCTAGAGATATTTTAGTGCATGGACAGATTCCCTATGATTTAAAAAGACTACTACCTTTAGTGAATTATTTTGATGAATTTAGCACCGGTGTAATGACTAGCTTGTTAAGAAACTATCCAAGGTTACTACATCAAATGAAGAAAGATCAGCTAATTAAGGAAGAAACTATAGAAGAAGCTATGCCGAAATTATACAATATGCTAGAAATAGCAGAAGCTTTTGATGGTGCAGATGATATTACAATAGGCGCTTTAGGGAAAGATATAATAGAAGGAATTATGGTAGATAGAGAAACAAGTAGAAATCCACAAAAATACTTAGAAACATATATAAAAATGCTAAAAAGAGAAAATACAACTATTCCTCCAGTAGAAGGAGAATTTCTAAATTATTATTATGAGACAGCACATGATTCGGATAGAGATAGATTGCTTATTGGTAAAAATTGTAATATGAGTTGCATTGGACCAGAAGGAGATGGCAAAGAGGCTTATTATACAGCCTTAATCGGCCATACAGCAGATGTCCTTATGATAAAAAATAAACAAACTGATGAATTTATCGCGAGAAGTTTATGTTTCCGTAAAGGAAATTATGTAGTTTTTGCTCCAATTCATGATCAAGAAGGGATTGCAGATTATCTATATCAACCTGAATTACTATCAAAAATTGCCAATCAAATGTTAGAAAAAGCAACAAAAGCAAATGATACTCTAGAATACGTTTTCGCAGTAACATATGTAAATTTAAATGATTTCTATTCTCTAGTAGAAGATAACTATTTATCTGATCCTTTCCCTCATGCAGATTTAGAAGAAGCGGCATATTTAATAGGAAGTAAGAATCCAAGTAAGCCAGTAGAAATCGATTCAACAATACCTATGCCAATAATTTATCAAGTAAAAAGAGATGATGTAAAAAGTAAAGATGAAATAACATCGGATGAATTAACTAGAATAAAAGCTTTAGACATACTACTAACAAAAGACAATGAAGAAAAAGAAGAAAAGTCAAGAAATTTTGAGGAAGTAAATAAAGAAAACTATGATGAAGTCTTTAAAGGACAGGATTGGTATATTGCCCTAAAAGATGGAATAATTGTAGAAGAAGTAATATTACCAACAGAGCAAAAGTCACAACGAAATGAAATTTCTCTATTAAAGACAAAATTGCAAACTTTAGAAATGCTAAATGAAAATTCAGCAGAATTAGAAATAAATATTAATAGAGGTGGTAAAAAATGAAAAAAATTGGTCAAATCATAGAGTTTGATGGTCGCTTCGGGTTAATTACAGAAGAAAAAGAGGAGTTTAACTTCCATATATCAGATTTTAGTAATTCAAAATCCACAGCCAGTATAGGAAAAGGAGACATAGTAGAGTTCAGAGTAGAACATCGTCCCTATAATATAAAACGTGCCAAAAATATTAAAGTATTACAAAAAATACATATTACAAATAATCAAAAGATAGATACATAAAAAGGGAAAGATAAATATGTTAGCAGCAATTGTAAAACTGGATAATTAACTGATACAAGGAAACTATGCCTGGATAAGAGAATTTTAAAAAAAGAATGTTTAAAAGAAAAAATATATCAGGTTTTATAGAAAATTTAAACTCTCAGCAGAATATGAAGACAATGACTCTATTATTCTTTAAGTAATCGATTGGATGTATGAGAATAACAAATAAAAGTACTTATCCTATAATAATTGCAAATGAGTTAAGCTTAAATGAAGAGAAAATAGAATTAATAAGAAAACTCCAACAGAAGGGTTATCATTTTATGATTTAGAAACCGATATAGAAAACTTTAATAATATATAGGCAATTAATATATAGGCAATTAATATCCAAAAAATATATTTCTGAAAAAAGACAAAAAAAGCGAAAAATATCCATAATAACCCTTAAAAAAGGTTATTTTTCTTTGAATAGAAAAAAATATATGATACAATAACATAAAATAGGGAGAGTTGGCTATGAATGAAACACAAGTAATGATAGATGAATTGATGCAACGTGCGAAGATTGCTCAACAAGAATATAGTAAATTAACACAAGAAGATGTAGATAGAATTGTAAAACAAATGGCAATGGCAGTGTTAGAAAACCATATGATGCTAGCTCGCCTTGCAGTAGAGGAAACAAAACGTGGAATCTACGAGGATAAAATTACCAAAAACATTTTTGCATCAGAATATATCTATCATAGTATAAAACATAATAAAACAGTAGGAATAATTCAAGATAATGAAGAAGAAGGATATATGGAAATTGCCGAACCAATAGGAATTATTGCCGGAGTAACGCCAGTAACCAATCCTACTTCAACGACTTGCTTTAAATCACTAATTGCTGCCAAAACAAGAAATGTTATTGTCTTTGGATTTCATCCGTCTGCTCAAAATTGTAGTGTAAAAACAGCTCAAATTCTATTAGAAGCAGCAGTAAAAGCCGGAGCACCAAAAGATTGTATTTTATGGATTGATAAACCATCAGTAGAAGCAACAAAGACACTAATGAATCATAAAGACGTAAGCCTAATTCTAGCAACCGGTGGAAAAGGTATGGTAAAAAGCGCTTATTCCTGTGGTAAACCAGCACTTGGTGTAGGACCAGGAAACGTTCCTTGTTATATTCATAAGGATGCAAAATTAAAAACAAGTGTAAATGATTTAGTAATGTCTAAATCGTTTGATAATGGAATGATTTGTGCCAGTGAGCAAGCAGTAATTGTAGATAGAGAAATTAGTCATGAATTTGAAGAACTAATGAAAAAAGCCGAATGTTACTTTGTAACAGAAGAAGAAAAAGAATTATTAAAAAACTACATGTTTACAAAAGAAGAAGATGGTTATGATTTAAATTCAGAAGTGGTAGGAAAAGACCCTTGTGATATTGCTGAAAAAGCAGGCTTTATCATTCCACTAGAGACAAAAGTAATTGTAGTAAGAGAACATGGTGTAGGAAAAGAATATCCATTTTCAAAAGAAAAATTAAGTCCTATCTTAACTTATTATATTGTAGAAGATGAAGAGGAAGGAATCAAATTAAGTGAAAAATTAGTAGAATTTGGAGGCCTTGGTCACTCTGCAGTAATTCATACTGAAAATGAAGACACAATTAACCATTTTTCAAATGTGTTAAAAGTAGGTAGAATCATTGTAAACTCGCCATCTACTCATGGTGCAATAGGAGATATCTATAATACCAATATGCCATCTCTAACTTTAGGCTGTGGAACTTTTGGTGGAAACAGTACTACGGATAATGTATCCAGTGTAAACTTAATTAACTTAAAAAGGGTTGCTAAAAGACAAGTAAATATGCAATGGTTTAAGGTACCTCCTAAAATTTATTTTGAAAGAGGCTCTATCCAGTATTTATCAAAAATGCCAGAAATTACCAAAGCCTTTATTGTAACAGATGAGTCTATGGTAAGGTTAGGCTACGTAGATAAAGTAATTTATCAATTAGAAAAACATGATAACCATATTCATTTTGAAATATTTAGTGATGTAGAACCAGATCCTTCTTTTGATACTATCGATAGAGGTGTAAGTGCCATGGGACAATTTACACCAGATGTAATTATTGCATTAGGCGGTGGAAGTGCCATTGATGCCGCCAAAGGAATGTGGCTATTCTATGAACATCCAGATGTTGATAAAGAAGGTCTAAAATTAAAGTTCTTAGATATTAGAAAAAGAACTTATAAATATCCTAAACTTGGTCTAAAAGCAAAATTTGTTGCTATTCCAACAACCTCAGGAACTGGTAGTGAAGTAACTTCTTTTGCAGTAATTACAGATAAAGGCAATAATATAAAATATCCTTTTGCTGATTATGAATTAACACCAGATGTCGCAATCATTGACCCGGAATTAGTATTAACACTACCAAAAGTATTAACAGCAGATACTGGAATGGACGTACTAACTCATGCCATAGAAGCATATGTTTCCAATATGGCAAGTGACTATACAGACGGACTAGCCGAAAAAGCGGGAGAATTAGTACACAAGTATTTAATCAGAGCCTATGAAAATGGTAATGACAAAGAAGCAAGAGAAAAAGTCCATAATGCAAGTTGTATTGCAGGTATGGCTTTCACAAATGCTTTCTTAGGAATCAATCATTCCCTAGCCCATAAATTAGGAGGAGAATTTCACATTGCTCACGGAAGATGTAATGCCATATTACTCCCTTATGTGATTAGATATAATGCATCTACTCCTACTAAATTCGTATCATTTCCAAAATATGAATATTATATTGCTGATGAAAAATATGCAACTTTTGCTAAAAAGATTGGTCTAGAAGTGGAAGATATAGAAGATGGTGTAGATAAATTAATAGCTATGGTAAATAGAATGAATGAAAAACTTGGTATACCAAAATCATTCCAAGAATATGGAATCGATGAAGAAACATATATGAGTAAAATAGACGAACTAGCAAATCGAGCTTTTGAAGATCAATGTACAACATCCAATCCTAGACTTCCATTAGTTACGGAGTTAAAGAAAATTTTAGTTGATGCTTATTATGGAATAAATCTATAAAATCCACAAAATCTGTGGATTTTTTACTTGAAAAATAAACTTACTTTTGTTATAGTAACAACGATTTGGAAGTGAAGATATGAACGTATTTATATTAAATGATGGATGTGTAAGAGAAGATGCCCTAACACAAAATTTAAGGGAAAGACTAAAAAAAGAAAATCATAGTATCACAACAGACTATAAAAATGCAGATATACTAGTTTATACTACCTGTGCAGGAACTGGCTATAGTATTGATGAATGCATAAAAACAAGTTATTGTCTACAGTACTATAAAAAGAAAACATCTCCATTAATTATTACAGGCTGCCTAGCAGGATTAGTAAAAGAATTAGATTTTGTAAAGAACAGAAATGATATCAAAATTATAGAAAATAAAGATTTTGTAGTGCCAGTAACCAACTATATTAATGAAGAAAACAAAAGAACAACAAAAAAATTATCTTTAGAACATGCTACTAGGAAAATCTGTAATGAAGATATCTTTATTCAGTTCATGTTAGAAGATGGCTGCACCAATAAATGTAGTTTTTGTAAAACGCATTACTATCCAAAGAAAGTAGAGTCAATAAGTTACCTAGATGCCCTAACTTATTTAAAAGAAAAAATAAGAAACGGTACTAAAATTATTTCATTATCTGGAGATAATCTAACTCTCTATGGAATAGATATTTATAAAAAACCAGTACTTCATAACTTTATTCATGAATTAAGTGAGGAAGAAAGACTAAAATATATTATAGTAAACGAAATAACAGCACAAAATATGTATCCAGACCTATTAGAAGAATTAGCGAGTAATAAAAAGGTAGTCCAAGTATCACTTCAACTAGAAAGTGCTAGTGATAAAATATTAAAAGCTATGAATAGAGGACACAATCTAGAAAAATATGATTATATTGTAAGAAGGTTACAAGAGCAAGGAAAAATAATTGATACTGTATTAATGACTGGATTTCCAACAGAAACAGAAGAAGATTTAGAAAAAACGATAAATTATATTAAAGAAAGAAAAATATATGTAGAAGGAATATCTGGCTATGAAGACTTTTACGCAATACCATCTCATGAACTAGAACAATTATCTAATAGTGAAAAAAGAAGACACTTAATGACAGTAAGCGAAGCAATACAAAAATCTAATTATGAAGTATTAGAAAACACAATGGATTATTCCTTTACCAAGGAATCAATAGTAGTAGGACATAATGACAAAAGAGTGTACTTAGCCAATTCAATGACCCATTATAGTATTAAAAAGGATTTATACAGCCTACCACTTGGAACAATAGTAAAAGACCAACCAAAAAGAATAGTAAAAAGAATAGGAAGTACTATAAATTTTCAATATAGATATTAAAATCTACAAAAACTATATACTTTTCTTACAGAAATTGCTTTAAATATACATTAATTATAATCTAAACACTTATGAATAAGGTTTAATATTTTATTTATGAAATCAAATAAAAATGTGAAAAGAATAATCACAAAATGAAATAAAAATATATTGATTTAAATAGTATCCATGTTACAATATAGAAAAGATAGAGTTTGAGTAGGGTGAGAATAATATGATAAAAAAAGTAGTGGCAATAATAAGTATAGTAATAATTTTAATAGTAGCAGGTTATATTGGTTATAAAACATATATTTTAAATAAATATAACGTCGCATCTCTTGGGAATACTTACCAAGAAATAATAGAAAGTTTTAACAATAAAGAAACAGTAGCAATAAATAATCAACAATTATCAGAAGAAGAATATACAAATTTTCAAAATATTAAATTTAAAAATATTGTTGAAGGATATACAAAAGAAGAAATAGATAGTACCTATCCTATCATGCAATATAAAAATGAAGCGGAAAAGAAATTGATTAGTATTAGTACTATGGAGACTTTTGTATCAATGTTTACAAATAATCAAGTAACAATTTATGGCTCTATGGACTCTGATGAAGAACTTCCTAAAGATATAGAAAGTGCCGAAAAAAGAAAAGCATATCTAGAAAAAAACAACATAACAAGTGACATAGAATTATTAGATTTTTTGGGAAAAGATTATGCGAAAAAAATATCTTTATTTGATAATATTAATGATATAAAAGGAAGATATGAATTACACTACCTAACAACGATTGCCATGCCAAAAATAAAAAGTATAACAGAAATAACTGGCGACTATACAGGGTATATTTTAAATGTAAATGATACGGTACAAGAAGTAGCCTTACTAATTAATGACAAAAAATATATCATAAGCTTTAATAATTTTACAGAAGACGAAATATATGATTTTATAAGTTCTATAATAATAGAAGATAGTTGTCAGTTTACTAAAACATATCGAGTTGAAAAAATAATAGAAAGTAATGATGAAGAGTATTTACATGTAACATTAACTGAATTTCAAAAAGAAGGAGCAGAAACAGTAACGATACCAAGAGAAATAAATAACAATATAGAAGAAGGAAAATATTATGAGTTTACTTTTTCTAGTAATCAAGAAGATTTATCTGAAGATATGAACAATATTTTTGAAAATACAGAAGTACTATCAATCGTAGAAACAGAAAAAACAGGATTAGATCAAATTCAAGAAAAGGTATGTAAAGTACTATAAATATAAAAATAAGTTCTAACACAAGAACTTATTTTTTGGTATTAACTTTGCCTATTCCTAGATATTCCTAAATATTTAGGCCATTCTTTAGGAGATTTAAAAACATCTAAAGAAGTATATTTATCTGCCATAGTAACAATCCAAGCCTCTCTATATTTAGGAGGAACAATATTTAAAGGAAACATATGTCTTCTAATAATGTTATCCACTTTTCCTGTAACAAGCTCAGGAAAGTAATAAGCAGCATTTTTGGCTGCTTGCCTAGCATGAACAAAACCATGTTTCTCCATCAATTTCTTTTTTCTATTAATAGCCTTATGGTCAGCAGTTTGCCATGGTTCATCATAAAAGTCATGCAATAATCCACCTATCGCAGCACTTTGGTAATCCCAATTTAATTTCTTTGCCCAGAGATAAGAGAGAATAGAAACCGTTAAACAATGTTCATAAACACTACAACTTTCATGATGTACAAACGTTTTTCTTTTAATAATTTCTGGATGTTCTAATATTGGTTTTACAATTTCATAATATTCGGTATCAGTACTTAAAAAAAATTGAATCTTACTTTGTGTCTTAGTCACGAAAATCACTCCAACTTGAATATTACTATAAGAAAGCACTACAGTCAATAAAATAAGAGAGATTATAAACAATAAAATGAATAAATGACTGTAAAGTAGATAAAAATATCATCAAATTATGTAAAACAGTGATATAGTTAAATAAAAGGTGGAACTTAATATGGAATGGGATAAAGTAAAGTTCGAATCTTTTCGTCCTTCATACGAAAAGTATTTTGATACATATTTAAAAGATAAATCAATTACAGAATATGTTAGTTTTTCAAAATGGGATTCTTCATTAATATTTTATAAGGATGATTTTGCAGGATTTTATAAGACAATAACGCCAGATGAGGAAAAAAATGATAAAGAAATATATATAGCACTAGTTCCTAAATATCGAAAAAAAGGTATGGCAAGTTATGTAGTAAATACCCTAACAAATAATATCTTTACAGCTAGTCCTGACTGTGAATACGTGCATTTATCAATTGATAAAGAAAACATCTCATCAATCAACTTAGCCAGTAACTGTGGATTTATAGAAAACTCTAGTCTAGAACAAGAATTAAGAGAAACTGGAGATAATCGTACTTTAGTATTCTCAAGAAAAAATCCCTTTTATGTAAAAGAAAATCAAATAAACCATCTCTCAAAATAGTTTAAAAAATAAGTAAAAATATACTTTATATGATTTTTATGATATACTATAAAGCACGGAAGTGATGGTATGATTGATGAGCTAGAAAAATACGTTAAAATAAGTGATCTAAGAAAAGGAATGGATTATGATAATAGAAAAGTAAAGTATGTAGGAACTGCCGGATTATTAAACGGAAAAAATCATAGATTTATAGTATCTTCTGAGCATACTACAAGGTCATATGTAGTAAGAATTGATATAGATGAAGAAGATGAAATAATAAATACAAGTTGCACATGTCCTCAATTCTTATTAACAGATTCTTGTAAACACGTTGCAGCAGTATTAGTTAAATTTCAAAATGATCTTTTTCTAATCGATAAAAAAGAGCAAAGCCAAAGAAAAGTAATAGAATTTTTAAATGAAATAAAACAAGCATCATTAAAGAAAAATATCATAAAAAAAGAAGCTAAAATAGTTCCTTATTTAAAACTAGAAAAATATATGAACTATTATGATTATGAAGAAACAGAAGAATATGGTTTAAGATTCAAGGTAGGAGATAAAAAACTTTATGTATTAGGAAATAAAGTAAATAGCTTTATTGAAAGTTACCATAATAATCGTTCAGTAAAATTTGGAAAAGATTTTATCTACAATAATCAAGATTATTATTTCAATGAAACTTCTAAAAAACTATTGAACTTTATAGAAATGTGCTATTATAAAACCTATCGATATGACTCTTCTATAACATTAAACAAAAATAAATTAGATAGCTTATTTTCAATTGTTGATAGTATATATGTAGAATCACCTTATATAAATAAGGAACTATCCATCATTAAGGGATTACCATTTAATTATAAGATAACAAAAGAGGATGATATTCACATATTAAATATAGACTATGATTTAACAACATTACAGTCACTATCTGATGATTATAGTTATTTAATAGATAATAAAGGAATTTATCAATTAAATGAAGTGGAAAAAATTATTGCGGGTAAGATTTTAGAAGAAAACTTAAATAGTCTATCATTTCCTTCTGATAACTTCTCTGAATTCAAAGATTATCTAATTCCTAGTATTAAGGATAAAGTAATATTAGATGATACTGTAGATGACTTAGTGATTGTAAAAACGCCTAATGTAAAACTATATTTTGATATATTGGAAGAATATATAGAATGTAAAATTATTTTTAATTATGAAAATATAGAAATTAATTATTTTGATAAAGATGATAAACAACTAGTAAGAGATAGACAGTTAGAAAGAAGTGTTTTTCTAGAAATCCAAAAATATGGTTTTGATGGGAATCTAATGCTTTATGATATAGATGAAATAGTTGATTTCATGGAAAATGGATTAGAAGAACTTGCCAAAGAATATGAAGTGTTGACTAGTGAAAAATTAAAAAATACGAATCTAATTCGAAAAATTCAAGGTACTACTAGTTTTAGTATAGGAAAAGATAATATCATAAATTATGAATTTAAATTAGATAATATTAATACTGATGAGTTAGAAGATATTTTTCTAAGCCTAAAGAGTAAGAAAAAATATTACAGATTAAAAAGTGGAGATATCTTAGACTTACTTGATCCATCGGTAAAAGAATTAGAAGAGTTAAAAGAAGATTTAGAGCTAGAAGAAAATAGTGGTGAAATTCCTAAATTCAGAGCACTTTATCTAGACAGTTTAAGAAATAAAAATAGATTTATTAGAACTAATACTTTATTTGATTCATTTATTAAGAATTTTAAGGAGTATAAAAATGCTCCAGTAGTTTTCTCTAAAGAAGAAGAAAAATTATTAAGACCTTATCAAAAAGAAGGAGTAAAATGGCTATATAATCTTTATAAATGTAATCTTGGAGGAATACTAGCTGATGAAATGGGCCTTGGTAAAAGTCTACAAACAATTATATTTATTAAAAAGGTATTAGAAGAAGTAAAAGACGAGAAAGCTAAAATATTAATAGTAACACCAACAGCACTAGTATATAATTGGGATAATGAATTTAAAAAATTTAGTGATGATATTAAAAGAAGAATATTTACAGGAGTAAAGAAAGAACGTCATAAACAATTATCTTGGTATGAGGGAAATGTATATATCACAAGTTACGGGCTATTAAGAGAAGATTTAGATATCTATAAAGAAATGAATTTTAAAGTTATGATTATAGATGAAGCACAAAATATAAAAAATCCAACAGCCATGTTAACAAAAGCAGTAAAAAGTATTAATAGCGAAGTAAAACTTGCCCTAACAGGAACACCAATTGAAAACTCTATTTTAGAATTATGGAGCATATTCGACTATATTATGCCAGGATTTCTTTCTAATAAATCAAAATTTAAGGAAAAGTATAAAATCGGAGAAGAGTTTGATGATACTACAAATTTAGTTCTTAGTAAATTAAGAAATCAGGTAGCTCCATTTATTTTAAGACGAAAGAAAAATGAAGTATTAAAAGATTTACCAGATAAAATTGAAAATAATATTTATATAGATTTGAGTGAGGAAGAAAAGAAAATATATGCTGCATTAGTTGAACAGACAAAAAAAGAAATGGAAGAACTAATAAAAGCAGGATTTACAAAAAATAAAATGCAGATTTTAACGCTGTTAACCAGACTTAGACAAGTATGCATTGATCCCAAAATTATATTTGATAATTTTACAAAAACTTCATCAAAAATAAATCACTTAATAGATGTAGTTAGCGAAGCAATAAGTAATGGACATAAAATATTATTGTTTACAAGTTTTAAGACAGCATTAAATATTGTTAAAAATGAGCTAGATAAAGAAGGTATAACAAGCTATGTAATAGATGGTTCTGTTAGTAGCAAAAAGCGCCAAGAATTAGTAGATAAGTTTAACATGGATGATACCAATGTGTTCTTAATTATGTTAAAAAGTGGCGGAACAGGATTAAATCTTACAAGTGCAGATATCGTAATTCATCTAGACTTATGGTGGAATCCACAAGCAGAAAATCAAGCTACTGATAGAGCACATAGAATTGGACAAAAAAACACTGTAGAAGTAATTAAATTAATTACAAAAGGAACAATAGAAGAAAAAATATTAAATTTACAAGAAAAGAAAAAAATACTGAGTGATAAATTAATTGAAAATGATGGTGATGAATATCAAAGCTTCCAAAATTTATCTGTGGACGACATAAGAGAATTACTAAAATTTAATAATGAATAAATGAATAAAAAAACTACTAAAGAAGTAAATATAATCTTTAGTAGTTTTTATTTTATAGTTTATTATGTAATTTCAATAATGAAATAAGCATTTTATCACGATACTCCGCAAGGCTTTGATCATCATTTCCAATTTCTTTAGGTCTATTTTTTAAAGATTCCTCGACTCCCTTTCTGGCAATTTCTGGAAATTCTTCAGGGAAATCTTTAAAATCTGCCATGTCATGAAGCCATAAACTAATAGACGGATTTAAATGCTTCATAAGTCCATCAATATGACCTTCACCACCACCAAGTTCAAAAACTAAACTAGGTCCCATGATAGCCCAGCGTAAACCAGGCCCGTAAGTAACGGCCTTATCTGCATCTTCTATAGTACAAACACCTTTCATTACTAGATTACATACTTCTCTATATACAGCCATTTGAATACGATTACAGATAAATCCTAGTGCTTCTTTTTGTAATACAACAGGCTCCTTATCAATCATTTGATAAAACTCTTTTGCAACTTCTAAAACATGGTCATCCGTCTTTTCTCCTCTTGTAAGTTCTACTAATGGAATTAAATGTGGTGGATTATAAGGATGTGCACCAATAAACCTTTCTGGATGTTTTGCATTCTTAGCAATTTCTGTAACCAATAATCCTGAAGTAGAAGAGGCAATAATAGTATCACTAGATGTATATTTTTCCATCTCTTCTGCCATTTTTTGTTTTACTTCATAATTCTCAGGGCCAGACTCAGTAATAAACTGAACATCTTTTACAGCCTCTTCCATAGAAGTAGTATAACTAATTCGACTTTCAATTTCATCGATTTCATTTTCGCTAACTACATCATTTTGTTTTAAGTTAACTAAACTTTCATGAATTCTTTTCTTAGCAAGTTGAAGCTTCTCATCTGTTAAATCATAAACGGTAACAGATAACTCCTTTAAAGAATAATACAAAGCCCAGCTATAACCAATAACACCTGCTCCTACACAAGCTACTTTTCTTATATCTTTTGCTTCCATATCATACCTCCACATTTATTGTAAGGCTAAAATAAAAAATAGAACCAAAAAAGATGAAAAAATAGTGTTAAGGAGTGTCTAATTACTAGTCCTGATACAAAAAGGTCAATTATTTATTATCAGTTTCTAGTAACTCCGTTAAATATGTTCGCTTAGGATTTTCCATTTGACATAATATAGTAATTGCTTCTTTTTTAGGAATAAAATGAATTTTTCTAAATTCCATTTCTAAATTATTTTTCCTTAAATAATCTAAATAAGACTGGAAATGTTCCTTAAATTGCTCCATATTCATTGCTAATTTTGCTTTCGCAACAAAAAAATAGGCATGTGAATGTTCCGGTAAAATAATATAACGGAATTTAAAGGAATCTACTTGGGTAGTATCAAATAAATCAATATTTACTTCTTCTCGACATTCTCTTTGAATTGCATTAAATATGTTTATTTTCCCATTATTGATATCATTATCATCAACATTGCCTCCTATTATTTGCAATCCACAGGGAAAAGAAGAAAACTCTGACATTTCACCAACAACGTAGAAATTGTCACTTGTTTCTAATAAACATCCAACTACTAAATTGCGACAAGTATATTTATCAGGTAATCCTACCCTTTCATCATATAAATGATGTGAATAACTTGTTCGCTTACAAGTAAGTGTGATTAAATCATTATACATATAAAAATCATCGACACATAACAACGCTCCATTCCATAATTTAGGGTTTTCTAATTTCTGTTGTTGCCAAAAGGTATCAATGTTACTCTCTATCTCTTTAGGCAGTATAACTTTTTCTTCTACAAAACTTATATTAATGGTCACATTATCAATAATTTTAATCATTTTACACCTCTTTTAGCTATAGATAAATCAAAGAACAGTAAAAAAACACTAAGCATTATAGAAAATTTTATAAAAAAGAATATCACAGCATTCATAGTAAATGATGTACCCGTTTGAGTTAATATAGAAAAAACTATGATTACTCAATTACTTTTTCTAATAATAATCTTTTTTGAAAACCTCCATTTTTTTCTTTTTTTCTATCAGACTCTTCAATAATATCTTGCAAAGAAAATCCAGAAAATTCTGCCATTGCTCTAATAATTTCTAATTTATCTGCTAATTCCATTTTACGATCAGAAAGAGATTTAGCTTCCTTTACTTCTAATAACTCTTCTTCATCTTTTTTTAGTAGATAATCCCAATACTCGTCTTGTTCCAATTCACGATATATAGGTTCTCCTCCATTATTCTTAATAATATTAGGAATATTATCCCGTACAAGCCTGTCATATAATTTTTCCATAAGAAACCTCCAAATTGCTTTTATAATGATTTAGTACTTATATTTTAAACTCATACTTTCGATTATGCAGAAATAAAAAGTTGTAGTATTAATTAATCGGAATCGAACTCCCAACAGTGGTTTTAGAGATGAAGTCCTAATTACCACAGTCCCGTTTCTAATAAGCTTTCCATGGTAGTTCATAATCTGTTATATAAATTACTCATCTTTATTATACGGAGAAAATAATCATTATTATACAAATAATGAAATATTTTTTTGGATTTAGCAGATAGTGGGACTCTAGTATTTTGGATGAAATCTCCAAATTATCTGGCGACTATACATAAAACTAATTTTCAATTCGATATTTTATAAGCGATTAATCTCATACAGGGGATTAGTTAAATGGTATAATAATGGTCTCCAAAACTTATGTAGGGTGTTCAATATAGACAAGCGGTGTCATAGCCGAAAAAAGACTCAAATCTTTTTTAGATTAGGGTCTTTTACTTTGGTTATAATCAACTTATCTTTATACTGTTTTATTTCGACAGTATCATGAAAATGAAAGCCAAGTTTTTGTAACCATTTCCCTTTAAGTAGAAGATAAGGAGTATTATGAAAGTCTTCATATACGAGTATCTTTCTATTTTTCATGATACTCACCAGCTTGTCTATCATTTTCTATATTAGAGATAATAGAATGTTTAGCGTGTTTAGTTTTAAGATCTTTTGGAGACATATCTACATAAATCTTGGTAGTTTCAATATTAGTATGTCCTAAAAGATCACGGAGTGAAAAAGGGTCACCTCCGTTAATAACAAAGTGAGTCGCAAAAGTATGACGGAACTTATGTGGATTCATACGAAACCCAGTACCAAATATTTTCTTTGCTTTACATTAAGTAATCCATAAACCATTTCTGTATTTAAAGGTGAATCCAAAATAGGTTCGTTATACTGACGATGAAACTTTACAAAAAGTGGTCCTTTTTCTGCTCCTTTTAAAACTTCACGCCTATAAACATTGTATATTCTCTCTGTTTCTTTCGAATAGTACACAGTGCGAAAAGTATTTGTCTTAGTAGCATATATGTAGATGCTTCTTTCTTTTGTATTAATATCTTCTAGTTTGATACGCACAAGTTCGCTATTTCTAATACCAGTATCTAAAAGTACCATAATAATTAATAAGTTACGAAGTTCGGACTTGTAGCGTAAATCAAACGAAGTAAGGAGCTTTCGCACCTGTTCTACCGTAAAGTAATCGATTTTTTCTTTTCTAACTTTTTTAGGTTTAACATTATGAGCAGGATTGGCAATCAAATAACCATCTCTTTCTAGATAGTTAAAGAAAGCTCTTAGTGCTCTTGCATGACAATTAAAAGTATTCACTTTATTCTTGGAATACTTACTTTCAATATAATACTCTAATTCAGAAGAAGTAAGAGTTTCTAAAGCTTGAACTTTTTTAATTTGTACTAAGAACTTTCGGAATGCATTAAGTTTGTCCTTATAAAAATGCCTAGTTTCACTTGCCAATCCTCGCACTTCCATATTCCTAAAAAAGTATGCAACGGCATCATCATAAGTGAGATTACTTTGCGGTGGTTGTTTTGTTTCTCCTTGTTTAAACGTTCTAAAAAAATCTGCAAGTTCATTGATGGTTTGTTCAGTCATATAAATCCTCCCTATAATTAAAATATTTCGTAATTTATATAACAAAACAACTGAGAAAGAAGAGAGTATTGAAAATCTTTTAAACTAGACAAAAGGACTACTCAAGGTAACAATAGGTCTAGTTTAAAAGTCATCGCCTGCATATCAACAAAAAAAGCAGCACCACTGCTGCTTATAAGTCTAAATGGCAGGGGATGAGAGAATCGAACTCCCAACAGTGGTTTTGGAGACCATTATTATACCATTTAACTAATCCCCTAGGTCATTAAAGACACTACTAATATATCATATGCAAAAAAAACTTTCAATATAAACTTACATTTTTAGACGAAAATTGTAGATTTTTATTTGGAATTCCGTTTTATGACAAAAAACTGAAATAAGTCTGATAGTAGTATAATATATATGTTTC
>CALVYD010000009.1 GCA_944371995.1 uncultured Bacilli bacterium | reverse complement strand
AGAATAAAAAATATTCTATCATAAACTAATGAGTTTTTCTCCCATTAATTTACTTCTTAAAGTATACATGATATAATTTTAGTGTTGTTAGAGGGATAAAATATTTTTATATGTTATCTCGAAAACAACGAAAGGATGTGATGCTGTGTTAAAAGCGGCTTTACATTTAGTGGTACACCCTTAATATGAGATGATAAGTTAACACCTGTTTGATGTTTTTCTAGCGCTGTATAATGTTTTATCATTATCAAACTTAAGATAGAATTATAGATAATGGAGTATTATTAAGTATTAAGCTTATTTTGCCACTGCATTTATAGCAAGTAGTAAATAATAAGAGTGAGTATGTCAAAACTCATAAAGGTGTAAACATTTGCTTATAAAAGATGCATATTTTGTAAGTGGGTGCATACTTGCCGAAAAAGTCAACGATGATAAGTTGGCTTTTTTGTTTATTTTAAAATTTATATTTATTGATGTTAAAATATCAAAAAAGTAAAAATAGTGTTATACTATTATTAGTAAATCACTAAAATTAATCCATTTTTTATTATTAAACTAACAAAAATTATATAAGGAGGTATATTATGCCACACTATAATGCTTATGATAGCTTTAAAACAAAAAAAAGTATTGAAAAAAAACGAAGGGCTAAAGAAAAAGCCCTTGGAAAGAAAAATGACACAGTAGATAATTTTGTTATAGATTACTCTGATAATTATGGAGTTGTTATAGAAGTTAGATATGATGATGCGTATATACTATATAATGGAGAAGTAGTATTAGCAAAACTAAGAAAAGATGTTAACTTAATTTGTAATCAAGTTATTTTTCCAGGAGATAAAGTTGATATGGTAAAGGTAAATGACGATTGTGTTATTAATCATTTATTAAAAAGGACTTCAATATTATCTAGGACAAAAAAAGATAGCACGAGATTAAATGATGTTGGGATAACAAAAAATATTGCTTCAAATATTGATTTGGCTGTAATTGTTGTTGCTGCGAAGGAACCTCCATTACACCCTAAATTTATTGATAGATATTTGATGATTCTTCAAAATAGTAATATTCCTGCTATAATTTGTTTGAATAAATGTGATTTAAAAACAGATGAGGATGAAGAAATTTTAGATACATATAGAAATTTAGGAATTGATGTAATTGAAACTTCTACATATAGTAATATTGGTATTGATGATTTAAAAGATAGATTAATTAATAAACAGGCAATATTTGTTGGTAATAGTGGTGTTGGAAAATCATCTCTTACAAATGCTATAATGGGTGATGATGAAATAAAAACAGGACATGTTAGCGATAAAAGTAAACGTGGAAGGCACACGACAACTACTTCGAAATATTATGTATGGGAAGAAGATTCCTCTATTATAGATACACCAGGTATAAGAAGTTTAGACGTTTCATCTTTTAATCCAATTGAAATTCAAGATTATTTTCCTGAGTTTGAAAATTGGAGAGGTAACTGTAAATATAAAGACTGTATTCATTTTAGTGAACCATATGATTCATGCCTAGTTAAACAAGGTGTTGCAAGTGGGCTAATAAGTATAGACCGTTATGAAAGTTATTTAAGAATAATGAGCGATGTACTTGGAAAAAAAGATTATGAAACAATATTGGAAGAAGTAGATCCAGAATACCATAAAACCAATGTAAAAAAGAAATAAAAAATCTTTTCAAAGCTGACATAAAATAAGCACATTATGACATGAATTAGACATAAAATAAACTTGACTCCGTTTTGTCAAGTGCTATAATATAGTAAAATATTAAGAAATTGTGTGGAGAGGAACTAGATTCTTCTCTTTTTCTTTGAAAGAAGGTGTTATATAAAATAAAATTAAAGGAAGCACATATTTTTAATGAATTAATAATAAGTGGTCACTATTTATAAAAGTAGTAGCCACTTTTTTGTTGGTATTACAAGAACATTTATATATGAGTAGCCACTTCTACTTATAAAAGTAGTCATTTTTGCAAGTGCAAAAATAATAAGACACCACTATAATTGCTTTATTTTATAAAAGGTAAATAAATTTGTGGTGTCGTTTTCCTTATGCCCATTAAAAATATGTCGCGTTTTTACTATAAAAAATGTATTAAAAATAGTGAAAGTGGCTACTCATAATTTTATTTATCAAAGTGTTTTAAAATGAAACTGTTATGTTTAATGTTCAAATGAAAAAGTAAATCTTGTTTTAAAAAAAATAAAAATGGGTTGACAGCACCCCAAAACCGTGATATATTATACTCATCAACCAAGAGGTGGAACCACCCCAAATAAAGAAAGAAGGTAATATTATGTCAGATAAAGAAAGACAAGAAGTAATTAATTTATTTAAAAACAATATTAAAGGATACATTGCAATCAATGATATTCAAGAAGCTATAACAAGCATTACATATTTATTTTGGAACAAAAAGTATTTAGAAAAATCTAAATTAGATTTGGAAAACATAAGTAGTATTGAATCTTATCTATTACAAGGAGAAAAAGACAGCAATGATTTTTTATGGAACATTTATAGTAGCATTAGACCATGCATGGCTGAATCAAATTTATATAACATTTTTAACTATTTAAATAATTTATCAGAAAAAAAGATTATAGATATTATTTGTGAAGATTATAGTATATATTCAAGATATAATATTTCAACTCCTAATTCAATAAATGATTTAGCTTATCAAATATTAGAAAGAAATGATAGCAAGGAAATACTTGATATATGCTCGTTTACAGGTAATTTCTTGACTTACTATGCTAGAAAGAAGAAAAATTATAATTTTACTGGTATAGAAATTAATGCTAGAAGTAATATTATTGCCCAAGAAAAAATGAATGCTTTAAGAGTAAATAATAATTTAATTAATGATAATGTGTTTAAACAAAATTTCAAAAAGAAATTTGATAAGGTTTTTTGTAATTTTCCTTTTGGATTAAAATTAAATGAATCCGATTATAATTTAATTAATAATCTTAATAGTAAAATAAAATATGAATTCAATAGTAGAATCTCTTCATGTTGGTCTTTTGTTAATTCAGTAATTAATTCTTTATCAAAAGACGGCAGAGCAGTAATTGTTATGACAAATGGAGGCTTATTTAAACTACCAGATCAAGAATATAGAAAATTACTTGTAGAAAATGGGTATGTTGAAGCTGTAATTTCATTACCAGAAAGATTATTTGCCAATACAGGTATTCCAATAACTTTACTTATATTAAGTAAGAATAATGAAAGTATCAAATTTATTAATGCAGAAAAAATGCTGTCTAATCAAATTTCTCATAGTCATATTAGTGAATTAAATGTTGAAGAAATTATGAATGAATATAATTCTTTAAACAATACCAAAAATTCAAAAATTGTTAGTAATGATAAAGTGGCAAATAACAATTACAGTTTATATGTTCAAAGCTATATGGAAATAGAAAATATTGAAGTTAAAAATCCTAAAAAATTAAATGATGTGTGCAAGGAAATTTATAGAGGTTACCAAATTTCTTCAAATGAGATTAATCAATATTCATTCAATTTTGATGGTAGTGAAGAATATCAAATCGTTAATATCACAAATGTTAATGATGGAGTTATTGATTCTAATTTAACTAAAATTTATTTTGATACTGATAAACTTAATAAATATGTTTTACATGATAAAGATTTATTAGTTACATCAAAGGGAACATTATCAAAATTTGCAGTAGTAGAATTAAAGAAAGACGAAAAATTAGTTCCTAGTGGTAATTTTACAGTATTAAGATTAGATAAAAATATAATAAATCCATATTATTTAAAAATGTTTTTTGAAAGTCATAAAGGAACAATTGTAATTAACTCAATTAAAAGTGGTGGAGTATTACCTGCTATTAATTTAAGCCAGTTTAAAACAATAAATATTCCAGTACCGCCTATTGAAGAACAAACGAATGTAGTAAATAGATATTTAGCAAAAACAGATGAAATAAAAATAGTTAAAGATAAATTAAAAAAGCTGGAAGAAAGTCTTATAGATATTGCAAACGAGGAATTTTAATAGGAGGGAAGTGTATGTTAAATTATACTGAATTAGAAGAAATAATTGACAAATTTAGAGAAGAATTAACATTAGCAAATAGAACAAGCAAAGAAGAGTTGGAAAACTTCCTAACTAAGCATAATATTTTCTTAAAAAGAGAAGAAGAGAGTTATTCATATTGTGATATTAAGAATGCACAGATATTAATTGTTGGTCAGTTAAATATTAAGATAAAAGATATAAATGGAATTTGTAAAAATCTTGGTATTGAGCCTGATAGATTAGTTTATGTTTCCTATGATGAGGCAACTAATTATCCTTTTGATAATTTAAGATTTAGTAATAGATATTCAGATGTGATATTTGGAGCAACACCTCATATGGGAAGTGGTATAGATGGAAGTAATAGTATAATTTCTTATTTAGAAAATAATGCTTCTGAATTTCCAAATGTTTTAAGAGCATGTGATAGTAATGGTTTAAATTTAAATAAGACATCATTAAAAAATGCTTTGTTAAATACAAAGTTATATAAAGGATTAGTAGAGGGGTAATTTAATGCTAATAAGTGATATAGAAAAAGAAGGATTTATTAAATTTGAAGAAGAAGATAAATCAAAAGAAATATCAAAAGATGATTATTATAAAGCTATAAAAATGCTTATATATCTCAATTAAAATATAGAAATGGTAAAGTTGATCCACAATTAAAAGCCAAATATCAAGAAATAAAAAACAAGGTGAAAAAAGTTAATAACATGATTAATATTGATTTTATCATTTCAAAAATCACCAAACTCTAACAAAAATTAGTAATTTATGGTAAAATAATTATATATGTTAGTAAGTTTGTTTGGAAGGATTTGTTATTTATGTTTGAGGATAAGAAAAGTTTAAGTGAAACAGAAATCAGAACAAGATATATTACACCTGCACTTGTTAAAGCAGGGTGGAGTTATAATAATATCCATGAAGAAAAATCTTTTACAGATGGTCGTGTAATTGATGAAGGTAAAGGTAAATACTCAAGAGGTGTTAGAAAGAGAACGGATTATCTTCTAACTTATAATTCAAGTTATATTGCTGTTATTGAAGCAAAAGATAATAATCATGCAATTGGTTTTGGTATGCAACAATCAATTGATTATGCAAAAATGTTAGATGTTCCATTTGCTTTTTCTTCAAATGGTGATGGTTTTATTCAAAAAAATATGTTGACTGGAAAGGAAACAGAACTAGGATTGGATAATTTTCCTACACCAGAAGAATTATGGAAAGAATATATGGCTTGCTCAAATATTAATGAAGAACAAGAAAAAATTATAAAAGAACCATTATATCCTTCAAAATATCCGCCTAGATATTATCAACAAATTGCTATTGAAAGAACTCTTAAAGCAGTTGCTAAAGGACAAAATAGAGTGTTACTTGTTATGGCAACTGGAACTGGAAAAACTTTTACTGCTTTCCAAATAATTTATAGGTTATGGAAATCTAAACTTAAAAAAAGAATTTTATATCTTGCTGATAGAAATATATTAATTGACCAAACAATGGTTAATGATTTTGCACCGTTTAAAGGAGCAATGACAAAAATAAAAGGTAAATATGATCCATCATATGAAATATATTTAGGATTATATCAACAATTAAAAGGATCAGAAGGAAGAGAAGATTTATATAAAAAATTTCCTCAAGATTTCTTCGACTTAATTGTTATCGATGAGTGTCATAGAGGTAGTGCTGCTGAGGATTCATCATGGAGAGAAATACTATCTTACTTTGGAACAGCTACTCAAATAGGTTTAACAGCAACACCAAAAAATGAAAAGACAATACATAATTATGAATATTTTGGAGAGCCAGTTTATACTTATTCTTTAAAACAAGGAATAGAAGATGGATTCTTAGCTCCTTATAGAGTATTAAGAATAGGACTTGATAAAGATATAGAAGATATTATTGTAAAAAAAGGAACTCATAATACTGATGGAGAAGAAGTAGAAGAAGGAGTTTATGGTGGAGCTGATATTAATAAAAAATTAGTTTTACCAAATAGAGATAAATTAGTAGCAAAAATAGTAACTGACTATTTAAAAGATACAAATAGAAGAATTGATAAAACAATTTTCTTCTGTGTTGATGAAGAACATGCTGATAGAATGAGAAGAGAATTAATTAATCAAAACCTTGATATGGTAGAACATGATGATAGATATATCATGAGAATTACTGGCTCAGATGTGATAGGTAAAATGCAACTTGATAACTTTATTAACCCAAGAAAAAAATATCCAACAATTGTAACTACTTCTAAACTTCTTACAACTGGAGTAGATGCTAAAACATGTAAAGTAATAGTTATTGATACTAACATTAATAGTATGGTTGAGTTTAAACAAATAATAGGTCGTGGAACACGTATATCAGAAGAATTTGATAAATATGCCTTTACAATTATTGATTTTACTGGTGCTACGGAATTATTTAAAGATCCTGCATTTGATGGTGAAGTAGAAATAACTCCTGTTATATTAACAACAGATAATGATAGTAATCCATATAGTACAGAAAACAAAAAAATACCAGTAGAACCTAAAGATGTAATGCCTGCTGAAAAAAGAAAAGTTAAACCTAAAATAGTTTTACCTAATGAACAAGTTAGAGAATTATATAGGCAACAAAAATTAATTAATGAACACGGAGAATTAATTACAGAAAACTTTACTCAGTTTGTAAAAAATAAAATTACAGAAGAATATGCAACTTATTCAATATTTAAAGAATATTGGAATAAAGAAGATATGAAAGATAAGATTATAAAAGCTTTGGAAGAAAAAGATATTTATCTTAATATTTTAGAAGAAGAAGTTGGGGAAGAATATGATCCATTTGATTTGTTAGTTCATGTTGCTTATGGTAAAAAAGCTCTTACTAGAAGTCAAAGAGCAAGACATGTTAAACAAAGTGATTATTTTGAAAAATATGGAGAAAAAGCTAGAGAAGTATTATCAATTATTCTTGATAAATATGTAGATGGTGGAATAGAAGAATTAGAAAATCCTAATATTTTAAATATTCCAGAACTAGAATCATTTGGAACAGTATATCAAATTATTATGGTAATATTTATGGGATTACAAAACTTCCAAAAAGCATTAGAAGATATGAAAGATAGTTTATATAGTTTGGAGGCTTAATAATGGCAATTAATATGAAAAATATTAGACAAACAATGAGAAAAGATGATGGCGTAAATGGTGATGCTCAAAGACTAGAGCAAACCATTTGGATGATATTCATGAAATTGTTTGATTCTAAAGAAGATGAATGGGAGATAAAAGCTGGCTTGCAAAATAAACCATATGAAAGTGCAATACCAGAAAAATATAGATGGAAAAACTGGGCATTAGATGAAAGAGGAATGACCGGTGATGAACTAATTGATTTTGTAGAGCAGATGTTTAAAGACTTAAAACAACTACCAGTTAATAATGTTAGAGATAAAATAGTTCATGATGTATTCGCAGATACCCACAATTACATGAAAAATGGGACATTATTAAGACAAGTTATAAATGAAATAAATAAAACAGATTTCAATATAAATACTGAAAGGCATGAATTTAATGACATTTATGAAAGTATGTTATCTGAATTGCAAAGTGCAGGATCAGCTGGTGAATTTTATACACCAAGACCAGTTACAGAATTTGTAGTTGAAATGGTTGATCCAAAAGTAAATGAAAGAGTACTTGACTTTGCTTGTGGAACCGGAGGATTTTTAACTTGTACCATTGAACATTATGAAAAAACTGGACAAATAAATACTGCTGATGATGTTGAAAGTATTGAAAAAAATATTCAAGGAATTGAAAAAAAACAACTACCTTATGCTTTATGTATGACTAATTTATTATTACATGGAGTAGATATTCCAAATATAGAACATAGAAATTCACTTACTGGCGAAGTATCAGGTTTTAGTGATAAAAATCAAGTAGATGTTATTGTAACTAATCCTCCTTATGGTGGAATAGAAGAAGATGGAGTATCATCTAATTTTGCAAAAGAATATCAAACAAAAGAAACTGCTGATTTATTTATGGCATTACTTATGGAAAAATTATCTGATAATGGAAGAGCAGGAATAGTATTACCTGATAGTATTTTGTTTGGTGATGGTGTTAAGAATAATATTAAATCAAGACTATTAAAAGAATTTAATCTACACACAATAGTAAGACTTCCAGAAGGAGTATTTGCTCCTTATACATCAATAACAACAAATCTTCTATTCTTTAATAAAGATTCTAAAGGAACTAAAGAAATATGGTATTATGAATTAGAATTACCAGAAGGATTAGCAAGATTTACTAAAACAAATCCAATTAAAAGACATCATTTTGATAAAGTAAGACAGTGGTGGAATAATCGTGTAGAAAATGAACAAGCCTGGTTAGTTAAAGTAGAAGATATAAAAAATTATAATTTAGATATTAAAAATCCAAATAAAATAGACGAAACTGAAACCTATACTATTGAAGGAATCATCGATAGAATGAAAACTATTACAAAAGATAATGAAAAAATACTTTCTAAGTTAGAAGGACTATTAAAATGATAAGTAATGAGTTATTAAAGAAGAAAATATTAGATGAAGCAATTCATGGAAAACTTGTAGAAAATGATCCATCATTAAAACCAATAGATGTTCGATCAATAAATGATGATATCCCATTTGAAATACCGAATAATTGGAAGTGGATACGCTTTGGTGATTTAGTAAAAGATTGTTATCAAGGTATAAATACTGCAGGTGATAAGGTTGAATTTGTTGAAGAGGATGGTGTTCCAATAATTCAAGTTGGTGATATGACTTCTGGTATTATTAATATTAATAATACTAAATTAATGAGTTATGAAGACTACGATTATTATAAAGATAAGTATCAACCTAAATATAATGATATATTTTATTGTAATATTGGAACAATTGGTTATCCTTTGATTTATAGAGAAAATTACAAGATGTTATTTCATTGGAACATTTTTGATATAAAATATAACGAAAAATATTCTGATGTAGTATTTTTAAAATGGTGCTTAGAATATTATACTGATATTTTTAAAAACATGACAAGCGGCTCTGCCATGAAATTTGTTAGTAAGAAAAAATTGTTAGATACTTTGTTTCCGGTACCACCTCTTGAAGAACAATATAAAATTGCAAATAAAATAGAAGAATTATTTGAACTTATTGATAAAAAAGAAAAAAATGATAAAGAAAAAGAAAAATTAAAAACATTATTAAAAGAAAAGATATTAGATAGTGCTATTCATGGAAACCTAGTAGAAAATGATTTAACATTACCAACAATCGATGTTGAAGAAATAAAAAAAGATGTTCCTTTTGATATTCCCAATAATTGGAAGTGGAGTATGTTTAAAGATGTTTTTAATATTGTAAATGGTTTTACCCCCTTAAGAACAAATGATGATTTTTGGAATAGCAACGATATTCCCTGGTTTACAGTTGATGATATAAAATCACAAGGACATATTATAAATAAAACAAATCAATTTATTACTAAAAAGGCACTTGGCAAAAATGTAAATAGACTAATACCAAAAAATACAGTTTTGTTATGTTGTACTAGTGCAACTATCGGAAATTATGCATTAACTAATATAGAGCTGACAACAAATCAGCAGTGGAATGCATTAATATTGAATGAAAGAATGAATAAACAAATTGTTGTAAAATATATATATTATTATGTACAAACTTTAAGAAAAAAAATGCTAATTGATGGAAATTCTACAACTTTTCCATTTATTTCACTAAAAAAATTAGGAGATTATTTAATTCCAATTCCTCCTCTAGAACAACAAAAGAAAATAGTAGAAAAAATTGAAGAATGTTTTAAACTTATTGAGCAACTTTAAATAGTTGCTTTTTTTGTGCCTTGAATTAATTATCAAAAAAAGAAAGGAGAAGAATTATGTTTTATAGAGAAGAAAAGGTATTTAATTATACTAAAATGAGTAATTATCATTTAAAAGATAAAAATTTGTCTTTAAAAGCTAAAGGTTTATTTTCTATTATATTGTGTTTACCTGATAATTGGAAATTTAGTAATGAAGGATTATGTTCCTTATGTAAAGAAAGTAAAACAGCAGTAGATAATGCTATTAAAGAATTAAAAAATAGGGGATATTTAAAACTTATAAGAAGACAAAATTCTTTAGGTAAATTTTATTATGATTATGAAGTATATGAAAATCCACGTACCTGATTAGGTAATGTAGATTTACCGTCTATGGATAAGCATATCTAATTAATAACTAATATATTAATTACTAAAAACAAATAGATAAAGATGATAAAACTAAATTTTATTTTTTTTATTAAAAAACTCTTGAAAGATTTATTTTTTTAAGTGATAAATATTAAAACAAAATATAGGCTTATTTGCATTCTATCTAACTTATAAGAGGCTTAAATGCTAGTCTTGAACAGTTATTTAAAGAAAATGCAAAAGGCTCTTAAAATGGCTTAAATTGATAATGGAAGGGAAGTGTTAGATATGTATTTAAAAAATACAAGTGATGATGTTAAAAAAATTATGGAGAAAATAGGGGAGTTAGACAAAATTAATAAACTTAAATTTATTACTTACATTTTAAATTTATGGAATAATAATCAAATTAATAGTTTAAATGAAATTAATCCAGATTTATTGGATGACAGTATTGATATAAGTATATTTAATCCAGGTAGTATTGGATATCCAGATTTAGTAAAAATGTTAAAAGAATACTGGAATCATTTTTATCAGATTTATCGTTTTTATCCTAAAGAATATAAAGAATTGATAATTTTATTTGAAAAGCTATCATTTAAAGAAAAGAAAGATGTACTTTCAGAAATATTTTTACTTTTAGAACATAATGAATTATTACCTGATAATGTTGATGGCTATGAAATAGCTAATTTAATTATAAAATTTTAAATATTTAAAAACTAAATTGTTATTTGAAAACTTAATATTTTCGGATAATAATTTAGAATAATTTTGTCCTTATAAAGGTATTAAGTTTTCACTTTTTTTGTAGAACTTATTACCTTAAGTTCTTTTTTAGTTTTTAAAAAAATAAACTAAAGAGAAAGGACAAAAGATATGGAAAATATAAATAAAATACCATCCAAAATCATTGAAACTGAAATTAGTATTAAACTACTTGAATATTTAAAAAACACATCAAAGATTGATGATGATATGTATAACTTTTGTATTAATAAATTAATATGTAAAATTAATTTAGAAAAAAATAAAATTGATAATGATTATATAAATAATACATGTAATTATAAAATATTAACTTAGGAGGTACTATATGGACTTATATACAGTTAGAAATAATATTATGAAAGGAATTCCACTGCAAGAATTAAAATTAAAAGTATGTTTTTATGCAAGAGTATCAACTGATAAAGATGAACAATTACACTCTCTATCTGCCCAAATATCTTTCTTTAATGATTATATAAGTAAAGTTCCTAACTGGCATTTTATAGGTTCATATATTGATGAAGGAATCAGTGGAACACAGGTGAAAAAACGTGAAGAATTTTTAAGAATGATCGAAGATGCTAAAAAGCATAAGTTTGATTTAATATTAACGAAAGAAATATCCAGGTTTTCAAGAAGTACTTTGGATAGTATCAAATATACACAGGAGTTATTGCAAGATGGTGTTGGTGTCTATTTTTTAAATGATAATATTAATACCATATTACCTGACTCTGAACTTAGACTAACTATCATGTCATCGATTGCCCAAGATGAAGTTAGAAAACTATCAGAAAGAGTATCTTTTGGCATGAAAAGAAGTATTGATAGTGGTACTGTGCTAGGATGCTCTAATATCTATGGTTATGTAAAAGATAAAGGAAAATTAGTGATTGATGAAAAAGAGGCAGAAATGATTAAAATTATATTTGATAGATATGCCAATACTACAGATGGTTTATCTAAAGTATCAAAGTATTTATATGAATTAGGTTACAAAAATAAAAAAGGTAAAAGAATAGATACAACAATACTAACTAGAATTATTGAAAATCCTAAATATAAAGGATATTATTGTGGTCATAAAACGAAAGTGTTAGATTACCGTACAAAAAAGAAGAAAAAATTAAATGAATCAGATTGGATTATTTATAAAGATTTTGAAAATGTCCCACCGATTGTATCAGAAGAACTATGGGATAGAGCTAACAAAAAATTAAAGGAAAGGCAAGATAGTTTTACAAACAGAGCCGTAAATAAAAAAGTATTTCAAAATAGATATACTTATTCCGGTAAAATTTATTGTGGGCATCACAACTTAACTTATCATAGATCATCGGCTGGTAAACGAAAAAATAATCCAGTATGGGAATGCCAAGTATACCGGAAAGAAAGTTTAAAGGGTTGCTCTAATCCTAGAGTATTTGAGTATGAATTAGATATAGTTTTTAAAGATATGTTTAAAAAATTATTGAAACGAAGAAAGCATATTTTTGATGATATATTAAATGAGTGTAAGAATTATTTAGAAACAAATAATAATGAATCTGAAATAAAAAATATCAAATCCAAAATTTTAATGTTTAATAATAAAAAAAATAAGCTACTAGAACTTGTTATGGAAGAATACTTATCTAAAGAAGATTATAAAAAACAGATAGATTTAATTAATGAAGAAATAACTACATATCAAGCAAAATTAAATGAATTACAAAATAACAAGCAAGATAAAAACTATATAGAAAATAAAATTAATGAACTAAAAGAAATGTTAGATAATTGTTTAACTGATGATGAGTGTTTCAGTGATGTATTTAATGAATTAATTGATAGAATCTATGTTTATAAAGAAGAGAATAAAAAGATAAAACTAGATATTTATATAAAAACAGGAGAAAGCATAAATATATTCTCTGATAACTTGGGTAGAAAGTTTCATTTAATAGACGACGTTACAACAAGTAACAGCAGTATCAGCAGTAGTAAATGGCGGAACACTCTATGAACCATATATCGTAAAAAGTATTTCTGAAAAAGAAACAAATAGTATTATAGAACAAACCAAAAAGAAAAAAATAAGACAAGTAATCAGTGAAAAAACATCAAGAATCATGAGACATGCCCTAGAAAGTGTCGTTGCTAAAGGTGGAGGAAAAAGTGCTTATATCGAAGGATATCGAATAGGCGGGAAAACAGGAACAGCTCAGAAAGTTCAAGACGGAAGATACCTAGTAGGAAACTATATCATGTCCTTTATGGCAGTAGTTCCATCAAATGACCCGGAAGCAGTCCTTTATCTTGCAATCGATAATCCTAAAAACACGGCTCTTCTTTCTAGTTATACAACAACACCAATCGCCAGACGTATTCTATTAGATATTATTGATGCCCTAGGAATAGAAAAACAAGAGAAAGAAATGGAAAAAGACCTAGAATGGACAGATATTCCAACACATAAAGTACCAGATGTCGTAGGAAAAACAGTAGAAGATGCTAAGAAGGAATTGACAAATTTTACAATTAAATATTCTGGTAACGGAAAAAAAATAGTAGCCCAGTCTCCAGAAGCAGGTGAAAAATTAGAAGAAGGAGGCACAGTAAGACTACTTCTAGAATAAGAATAAAACCACATCTTAACTATATTAAAGATGTGGTTTTTTGACAAAAATGTATCATTTACTTTTCTAATTATCTATAGTATATTTAAATTAAATAATATAGGATGGTGTAATAATCATGGGATTTTTAAATTTTAAAAGAGAGCCTAAAGCTCCATGGAGTAAATATTATACAAAGGAAGATATGAACCTAGATATTCCAGATAAGTCAGTATACAATTATTGGGAAGAACAAGCATTAAAATTCGAAAATAATATATGCCTAGATTATTATGGTCGTAAAGTATGGTATCCAGAACTACTAAATCGTATAGATGATTGTGCAAAAGGACTATATAACTATGGAATAAGAGAAAAAGATGTAGTTACTTTATGTCTTCCAAATACATTAGAAGGAATAGTATCGTTTTTTGCCATTAACAAACTAGGTGCTATTGCTAATTTTATTCATCCTGCTAGTAGTGAAAATGAAATTATGAATGAGATAAATGATATGGATAGTAAAGTAATTATCGCTATCGACAGTAACTATTGGAAGATAGAAAATATTATTAAAAAAGTAAAGCTAAAAAAAGTAATATTGGTAAGTCTAAATAATTATATGCCTTGGATGAATAAATTAAGGTATCATAATAATAAAATAAAAATAAAATTTGCTAAAAACAATAGATTATATATAGTATGGCACGATTTTATGGAAATGGCAGAAGATACATATTTTAAAGAATATGCAGTAAAGGGTAGTAAAGAGAATCCTGCAATCATCCTTCACAGTGGAGGAACAACAGGTTCTCCCAAGGGTGTAGTGTTATCGAATGGGAATTTAATAGCTTTTGTAAAGAGTGCCAGCATAGGACAAAGCTATTTAGAAAAAGGAGATACCTGTCTAGCATTAATGCCAATATTTCACGGTTTTGGCATAGTTCATAGCGTCCTATTTCCATTGACAATAGGCATGAAAGTTATTTTAAGACCTAGGTTCGATGTAAAAGAATATTGCTGGATGATAAAAAAGTATAAACCAGAAATATTAATGGGAGTACCTACTTTATTTGAATCTTTATTATCAGAATTAAGCGATGATGTATCCTTAGAATTCTTAAAATGTGTTCTAGTAGGAGGAGATACACTCAAAAAAGGTTTACGTGATAGAATCAATAAGTTTCTAAAAAAACATGGAGCAAAGATTAAGGTAAGTGCTGGATATGGTCTAAGCGAAGCAGTTTGCGGAGTATCCCTTGGAGATCCTAAAAACCAAAGAGAAGGCGCTATAGGAATTCCTCTACCAGGTATTTATGTTGGTATTTTTTCAGAAGTAGATGAAGAAGTTCCTTATAATGAACCAGGAGAAATCTGCGTTTATGGACCAACAGTAATGTTAGGTTATTATAATAATGAAAAAGAAACAAATATAGCTCTACACACTCATAAAGACGGAAATATCTGGTTGCATACGGGAGATATTGGTTCTATGGATGAAGATGGATATATTACTTTTATGAACAGATCTAAAAGAATAATTATTTCATCAGGATATAATATTTATCCTAATCAAATTGAAAAACTATTAGAAACTCATCCTTCCGTGATGTTATGTACAGTAGTAGGTATTCCACACAAAAGAAAAATAGAAGTACCAAAGGCATTTATAGTATTAAAAAATAAACATAAGAAAAAAGAATTAGTAACTTTAGATTTAATGATGCTATGCAAAAAGAATTTACCAAAGTATGCCTGGCCAATTAGTTATGAATATATGGAAAGTTTACCAACAACAAGAGTAGGAAAAATTGATTTTAAGAAACTACAAGAAGATAGAAAGAATGATGTAGAATGAAAAAATTTATTTTTAAAAGACTAGAAACCCTAGCAACAAAAGATGTAAATAATTTCACAACAAACTTTGGACTAACAATAAGAAGAGTACTGCATAAACCAATTAGTATAATATTTAAAGTAGTACTAAGAGTAGTATATAAGCAAAAAATAATCGTAGATAGAAAAATAAAATTAGATAAACATAAAAGTTATATATTTGCTTCTAACCATTCTTTTTATTTCGATGGTCCAGCAGTAATTGCTACAGTAGATAGAAACTTCTATTCTCTTTTTGGAGCAACAGAACAACTACATGTAGAAATAAGAACTCTTTTTATCTGGTTAAATGGTCTAATCTATGTTGACAGGTTTGATAAACAAAGTAGAAAAGATTCAGTAATTAAAATGAATAAAGTATTGCAAGCAGGAAATAGCATTCTAATATTCCCGGAAGGAAGATGGAATGATAGTGAAAACTTACTATGCCAAAAATTATTTGCAGGACCATATAATTTATCAGTACAAAATAAGATAGAAGTAGTACCAGTATCTGTTTATAATGATGACAAAAATCATATTTATGTAAGTTATGGAGAACCCTTAAAATTATATGAATATGATACCAAAGATAAAGGAATAGAAGTACTAAGAGACTCTCTTGCAACTCTTTACTATGAACAAATAGAAAAACATTCAGAATTCTTTAAAAGAGAAGATATTAAAGGAGATATTCACATTCATTATATGGATTCTAGAATGAAAGAATATAGCAATGCACACTTTCCAAGCGATTATTGCTGGGATGATGAATTATTTACTTATAAAGAAAATGATGACTTAGAAGATGTATGGAAAGATATAGATAAAGTAAATATTAATGTAAAAAACATCGATAAGTTTAAAGACATATTACAAGAACTAGCCATAAGAAAAAAATATAATTTTAAAGACTATATGAATGAAAATTATAAAAAGAAGTATTAAAGAAAAAATACCTCTATCATTCTTCTATAGCAACAAAATCTAATTGACATCCATGACAAAATAAAGTATAATATACAACACTAAATGGAGGGTATATGAAAAATAATATGGAAAAGCCATCAATCAAAACTGCTATGATGAATGATGCATTAAAAAATACGGAAAAAGACTTGTTATATTATTACAAAGAATGTTGTGACTTCGGACCAGAGAAAAGTGTTGAAAATGTAAAAATCCATGAAGGAATACTAGAATATACAGTAGTAATAGAACTAAAAAATAATAAAACAGGACAGACAACTTATAAAAAAACACCTTTAAAAAAAACTATAGATGAATTAGAAGATAAGAATCAAGAAGGAACAGAGTTTTACATAGAAACAAAATCTATCATAGTAGATTATTGGATTAGAATTTTCGAAAGTGAAAAAGTAATTAATGCTAGCTCTCTTTCCAAAGAAGAAAAAGAACTACAAATCGAACAACTATCACAACTAGTAGAAATGTTAAATGATATACTAGCTAAATTTAAAGAGATACCAAAAAGTTTTAGAACAATAATATCAGATAAAAAACGTAAAGAAATAGAAAATGCCTTAGAATCATTTGAAAATTATGAAAAGGAGAAAGGCTATAATATCTTACAAAGGAATTTTAACTATACAATAAAATCGGTAACAGATTTAATAAAGACACCATCAAATAAGTTAACAGTATTAGATCATCAATATATGATTGTTGCTAAGACATATTTAGACGAGTGGAAAAGAAAGAATATGAAAAAGATGGAAACGGATACCTATATAACTCTACCGATAGAAGAAAGATTAAAACTAGCATACTATGATGATGCCTCAGCAAGACTAAGTACGGCTATGAGGGAAGAAGCAAGTAAAAAGCAACCATTAGGAGAAAATGTCAAAAAATACTTTATAGAACAAGACGAGGCAAAAAGAAGAAATAGAGTAGCAATAGGTAAAAAAATAGATGCTGGAGAAAACATAGCTTGGCAGGAAAGAGTTACTTATTTAGATTCTTTAGAAGAATATGAATTAAAAGATATTAATTGGAATATATTAGAAGAAGCACCAGATATTATAAGACAGTTAACACTATTAAAAGAACAAGATAATGATAATTTGGCAATTAAGAGAAATTTATGTTTATATAGTGATTATCTAATGTTAGCACAAGCTATGAAGAATACAAAAAATTCTCAAGAAAGATATGAATATATAAAAGAATATTTGAATACTATCCTAGAATTTCAAAAAGAGAGAATAAAGGATTTCTTAGAACAAAAAGAGGATGATATAGAAAAAGAAGACCAATATGAAACTAAAAGAAAAGTATTATCATTTTTTACAGAATACCTATTAGTAACCTCAGACGAAGAAAAATGGCCAATACAATTATGGCAAGATTATTTAGATACTAGTATGGAAGGCTTAGATAAATTAGCAGAAGGATTTTCAATAACTACTTCTCTAGAAAGCTATATGAATAAAGGCAGTAAACAAGAAATATATTATATCGAAAGTATCATCAAAAACTTTATTGCGGCACATAATTTTCAAGAAAGTCTATCACCAAATTATATAGAATATATGAATTATTATTTAGATGGATATCCTCTAAAAAATGTAATAGATTATATGAATAACCAATGTCAAGTAATAGAAGCCTGGGATTCTGTCACAATGCAAGAGATAAAACAAGATAAATTAGATATCCCGAAAGAGAAATTATTACAAAAAGGATTGACAGTATAATAAAAAGAAAAGCCAAGAAAAACTATAAATAATGTAACTTTTATGATACACTTAACATGGTGAACAAAATGAACGAGGCAATTGGAGCGAAAGCTGGTAAGCGAGATAGAAAAAGAAGAGTAATCATTACTGCTAATCAGAAGAAAAAAATAAAAGAAAATTATCAAAGAAAAAAACAAGAAAGAATTAAAAAGTTAGAAAAAGATGTAAAAAATCTAGAACTAGCTTCTTTTTTAGTTGCAGTACCAATTGCTATTGCTGGAAACACAGTAGAAACATTATTAAATCTTAGAGATGAAAAAGAAGATGAACGCCTAGAAGCCAAGGGCTTACAAATAGAGGAAAGATTAAAAGCAAAAGGTCTCCAAAAAGAAGAGTTACATAAAGCCAACAAATTAGAGCTTGAAGAAACTGCTGTATATATAGAAGATTATCAATCAAACGACCGTAAATTTATAGACCATGGATATCCGAAAACTATCGATGGTAAAGAAATTGTAGGTTATCCTAGTAAAAAAGTAATAGAAATAAAACAAAAAGAATATCCAAAAGTAGTAGAAGCTAAAGTATCATTAGAAGAAAATAACAAGCAAGTAAAAAAACAAGAAACTCTAGAACCAAAAAGGGAAGTAGAGATTAAGGAACAAAAGCAAACAGAAATCAAAATACCAGAATCACAGATAGAAAATTTAGAACAAAGTAAAGTTTTTCAAAAATTTGCAGATAAAAAAATAGTAGCCGGATATGAAGAAAAATTAAAAGAGGTAAGAGGAGAGCTAAAAAAATTAATTTATGAATATAATGTATTAGCACAAGCAGCAGAGGACCTAACCGATTCAAAAGCAGCAGAAGAAGTACTACAACAACTTAGTATAATCATAAAGAAAATAGAAGAATTAAAAGAAAAAATAAAAATAGAAAACCCGGAATTAGAAAATGATACTTATCTTACCGAAATAGTTGATCAATATATAGAAGAGTTTAATAATAAGAATACCGTAACAACAGTAAAAGATTCCGAATTATATATTATGATTGCTGACAAACTAGAAGAAGTAACAGAAAAGACAGAGACACTAACAAATAAGGTAGAAGATACCAAAGAAAAATTGGAATTAGATGAAGAGACCTTTGCCAATTTAAAAGAGTCTTATTATAATTTTGAAAACTTTAATAACCAGTTAATAGCATTTCAAAGTGAACAAGATTATTTATTAAAGACTTTAGAAAAGAAAGTAAGTGAATCAACATCGATTACAGAACAAGTAGAATATCGAGTACAGTTATTAAATAGACAAAATAGACGCCTATTACAAATGATAGCTTTACCTATGTTAATACCAGGAAACAGAAGTGCAAAAGCAGTTGCGACCGCAACAGCAGCATACTTATATTTTATGAGAAATCTACTAAATACTAGATTAAGAGAACAAAGATATAGAGTAATTTCTGTAATAGATTATAGTAGAGAAATAGAAAATAATATTACCAGAATAGAAGATGCTACTTATACATTAGGAAAAACATCTAATAAATTAGAAGAAATGATTAGAAAAATTGAAGTGGATTTTAAAGACTATTTAAATGAAATTCCGGAATGTAGAGAATTACTAAATAATTTAAATAAATTGCTAGATGATTTACAAGAAAAAGAAGAAGAATTAGAAAAGACAAAAAAAGAGCAAGAAAAGTTATTAGAAACAAATAATCAAAAAGTAAAAACATTACCTAGAACAGAAGAGGTGTAAAATTTTGTCTAAAAAAGTAAAAAATGCATAATCAAGTAAGAACTATGATATAATATTGCAAGAGAAACGGAGTGAACAAAATGCTATTATTGACAAAAGCTGTCTTTGCAATCATGATTGGTTTCCTATCTTCAACAGTACTAGGATTAATTTTAATTCCTATACTAAAAAAATTACATCTGGGTCAAAGAATTAGTGTATTTGTAGGAGAGGCACACAGAAAAAAAGAAGGAACACCAACGATTGGCGGATTAATATTCATTATTCCAACAGTTGTTGCAACTATCGCTTTAACTTTGACTCATAAAATACCATATACAGCTAACTTAGGAATTGTTTTATTAGTATTTCTAGGTTATGCATGTATCGGTTTCTTAGATGATTTTTTATCGATAAAAAGAGGAAAAAATGAAGGATTAACTACTTATCAAAAGTTATTTATGCAAGTGTTAATTGCCATTGGTTTTTTCTATATTTATATGAGAAATGGAGGGCAAACATCCTGGGTAGTAGGTACACTGCATATTGATATAGAAATGGGATGGTTGTATGGTTTGTTTATTTTATTTGTGTTAGTAGGAGGAAGTAACGCAGTAAACTTAACAGATGGTCTAGATGGACTAGCTGGAGGACTATCAGCAATCGCCTTTATAGCATTTAGTTTAATTTCGTTAGTTGTAGGATTTGAAGATATTGGAATATTTAGTTTAATTTTAGTAGGAAGCTTGCTCGGATATTTAATATATAATACGCATCCTGCTAAAGTAATCATGGGAGATACAGGATCTCTTGCACTAGGTGCCTGCATGGGAGCAATCGCAATCCTAACGCATAGAGAATTAACTCTTTTAGTAGTAGCAGGAGTTTTTATTATCGAAACATTAACCGTAATATTACAAACCTTCTGGGTACAAGTTTTTCATAAAAAATTATTTTTAATGACTCCAATCCATCATCATTTTGAAAAATTAGGCTGGGAGGAGACAGACATTGTAAAATTATTCTGGGTAGCTGGAATATTACTTGCTATGGCAGGAATAATATTTGGAGTATGGTTGTAAAAAGATGTCAACAAAGGGCATCTTTTATTTTGTAAGTATAATAAAAATAAGCATGATTAAAAAAATTAAATGAGCTAATAGTATAAAGATAGGAATTGGAATAAAAGTAACCTGATAAGTAAAAAAGTTCATATTAATTTGCAGATTATTTACAAAAAGGAAAAATTATATTATACTAGAATAGAAATATAAGGTAGTAAGTGGTGAGAAAAAAGTTATGAAACAAGCAAATAATAAATTACAAAATAACGAAAACAATCTAAAAAAGAAAATTATAATAGTTAGTATTCTAAGTATCATGATAGTAATAACTGCAGTGATGCAAACAGTAGACTTTTTTAATAATAGAGAACAAGAAAACTTAAAGATAGAAAAAAGAAATTCCAGTTCTTACAATGTACCATCATCAGCCAAAGAAGTAGTAAAAGATATGAAATTAGGATGGAATCTTGGAAATACACTAGACTCACCTGACGGGCAAAACAAAGTAATAGAATCTAGTTACTACGAAACTTTATGGGAAAACCCTGTAACGACAAAAGAAATGATATCAAAGGTAAAAACATCAGGATTTAATGCTATAAGAATACCAGTTACTTGGTATGATCATGTATATTATGAAGATGTATCAGGACACAAAGTAAAAGATATTGATATTAATAATTTGACAGTAGACCAAATAAAAAATATTAAAATTGAAGAAAAATGGATGCAAAGAGTAAAAGATGTAGTAAACTATGCAAGAGATAATCAACTTTATATTATTTTAAATGTTCATCATGATGTAGGTCATGGTGCTTGGCCGTGGATTTTTGCGAGTACAGATACAACCAAAAGAAATAAGTATGAAGCAGTATTAGAAATGTTATGGAAACAAATTGCCGAAGAGTTTAAAAACTATGATAATCAGTTGTTATTTGAAGGATATAATGAACTAATGATAGATGGTGCGACTTCCTGGGTAGGCTCATATGAAACAGACAAAGTAACAAGTGCTCATTTTGATGCTGCAAACAGATTGAATCAAAAATTCGTAGATACAGTAAGATCAACAGGTGGAAACAATGCAACAAGATTTTTAGTATTAAATACATATGGTGCAGAAGCAGTAGCTCAGGCAGTAGATAATTTTAAATTTCCTACAGATACAGTAGAAAACCATCTTATTCTAAGTGCTCATATATATGACTGGGATGGAACATATCAATCTGGAAATAATAACAGTCTGTATGCTTCTTTTCAAAGATTAGCAGGCAAAGCAAATAGTGCGAATGCTGGATTAATTATTGGTGAGTTTGGAACTAGAACAGGGTATGTTGGAGACTCAAAAGCAGCAACTGCTTTAAATTATTATGTAAGAACAGCAAAATCTCTGGGAATCACTTGTTTCTACTGGGATGAAGGAACAGGAAAAAATGCTACTATGAACTTACTAGATAGAAAAGAATTAACTTGGATTTATCCAAGAGTACTAGAAGGATTAGTAAAAGGTTCCGAAGGACAAGAACTATCTAACGATGTTGTAGATGAAGATGTAGAACCAACAAGTATTACACTAAATCATAGTAATTTAACAATAGATTACAATTCCAAGGAAAGAGTAACTTTAAAAGCAACAATAAAACCAGCAAATGCAGGAAAATCAACAAAAATCACTTGGACATCCAGTGATACTAATATTTTAACAGTAGGACCAACTGGTAACTTAGCACCAAAAGGAATACCAGAGCTAATTAATATTCAAGGAAATTTTGCCGGAGGTGCAGAAGGTACAGTTACAGTTACCGCAACTATTACAACAGAAAGTGGAAAAACACTATCTGCAAGTTGCCAAGTTACCGTAACAAACAAAGTAAAAGGAAATATAAAAGATGTAAATCTAGCGGACATTAATAACTGGAGAAAAGGATTTTATGATTGGCAAAAAGGTTATTATTTTGCAAATGGAGAAGATAGAATCTGTGTAGATGGATATCTAGAAGTAGAACCAAATACAAAATATACAGCAAAAATAACAGGAGAAAATCTAGTATTTACTGTAAGAGAAATAACGAAAGATCATGTACTAGTAAACTCAACGTTATTACGTAATGGAGAGTCACTAACAACTAGGGCTGATACGGAATATGTAGCATTAAGTATGCATAAAATAACAGATACTAGTGAAGAAGCTGTAAAAATGACCCTAGATGATTTTGAAGAAGAATTTAATAAAAATATAGAAGTAAGTCTTGCATCAGAAGATGAAACAACACCAGAAAATCCACCTACTGTAAAAGCCATAGCGGTAACCAAGAAACCAGATAAAACGACTTATATTAAAGGAGAAAATCTAGATTTAACGGGTGGTATTGTTACAATTACTTATTCAAATGAAAAAAAGACAACTCTTCCTATGACATCAAGTGAATTCAGAATAACAGGATATAACAGTAATACAGTCGGTATACAAATGGTAATGATTTCCTACGAAGGCAAAATAGCAATATTTAATGTAAATGTAACAAATGATATAAATAGAATTGAATTAAAAACAAAACCAAATAAAACAACTTATATCAAAGGAGAAAATCTAGACTTAACTGCTGGAACAATATCAGTAATATATCAAGATGGTACAAGTACAGAAGTATCAATGAATGCATCAGATGTACAAGTAACAGGATATAACAGTAATCAAATCGGTAGTCAAACCTTAACAGTAACTTATCAAGGAAAACAAACAACATTTAATGTAACCGTAAAAAATGATATAGAAAAAATTGAAGTAAAGAAAGCACCAGATAAAACAACTTATATTAAAGGAGAAGCCCTAGACTTATCTGGAGGAATAATTACAGTATCTTATGAAGATAAAACAACTGCAGATATACCAATGACTTCAAACGATGTAAAAATATCAGGATTTGACAGTGATGAAACAGGAAATCAAGCAGTAACAGTGACTTACCAAGGAAAGCAAACAACATTTAATGTAACCGTAAAAAATGATATAGAAAAAATTGAAGTAAAGAAAACACCAGATAAAACAACCTATATCAAAGGAGAGAGTCTAGATTTAACCGGAGGAATAATTACAGTATCTTATGAGGATAAAACAACGGATAATATACCAATGACTTCAAGCAATGTAAAAGTATCAGGTTATAACAGTAGTCAAGTAGGAAATCAAACGATAACAGTGACTTATCAAGGAAGGCAAACAACATTTGAAGTAACAGTAAAAAATGAAGTAACTTTAATAACAATCAAAAAAGAAATAAATAAAACAACCTATATTAAAGGAGAAACCCTAGACTTATCTGGAGGAATAATTACAGTATCTTATGAAGATAAAACAACTGCAGATATACCAATGACCTCAAGTGAAGTACAAGTAACAGGATATAATAGTAATCAAATAGGTAATCAAACCTTAACCATTACTTATCAAGGAAAAACATTGACTTTTGAAGTAATAGTAAAAAATGAAGTAAATAATATAACAATTAAAACCAATCCAACAAAAACAACCTACATCAAAGGAGAAAGCTTAGACTTATCGGGAGGAGTTATTACTGCATCCTATGAAGATAAAACAACTGCAGATATACCAATGACCTCAAGTGAAGTACAAATAACAGGTTATAATGCTAGTAAAACAGGAAAACAAACAATCACAGTAACCTATCAAGGAAGGCAAACAACATTCGAAGTAACAGTAAAAAATGATATAGAAAAAATAGAAATAAAAACTAAACCAAGTAAAATAACCTATATTAAAGGAGAAGCCTTAGATGTAACAGGTGGAATAATCACAGTATTATATGAAGATAACACAAGTGCTACCATTCCAATGACTTCAAGTGATATAGAAATAACGGGATATAATAGAAATGAACTTGGTACGCAAACAATCACAGTAACCTATCAAGGACAGCAAACAACATTTGAAGTAACAGTAAAAAATGAAATTTCTAAAATCGAAGTAAGTTCTAAACCTAGTAAAACATCATATATCAAAGGAGAAAACCTAGATTTAACTGGAGGAACAATATCAGCAGTATATCAAGATAACACAAGTGCTACCATTCCAATGACCTCAAGTGATGTCCAAATAACTGGATATGACAGCAATCAAATTGGTAATCAAACAGTAATAGTTACTTATCAAGGACAACAAACAACATTTGAAGTAACAGTAAAAAATAATATTGTTGGAATACAAATAAAAACAAGACCAACTAAAACAACTTACATTAGAGGAGAAAACTTAGATTTATCTTCGGGAGTCATTCTTGTATCATACGAAGATGGATCAATTTCTAATATACCAATGACAGCAAATCAAGTACAAGTATCAGGATATGATGCTAATAATCTAGGACAACAAACAATTACAGTTACTTATCAAGGACAACAAACAACATTCGAAGTAACTGTAAAAAATGATGTAACAGGAATAATAATAAAACAAGGTATTTATAAAACAACCTATATTAAAGGAGAAACCCTAGATTTAACCGGAGGAATAATTACAGTATTATATGAAGATAACACAACAGCAAATATACCAATGACATCAAACGATTTACAGATAACCGGATATAATAGTAATAAAATAGGACAACAAACAATTACAGTAACATATCAAAGACAATTTGCAATATTTAATGTAACAGTAAGGAATTCAATAACAGGAATAAGTATTAAAAATAATATAAACAAAACAACTTATATTAAAGGAGAAACCTTAGATTTAACAGGTGGAGTACTTACAGTATCATATGGAGATGGTAATAAAGCAGATGTTCCAATGACATCAAGCGACGTAAAAGTCACAGGCTTTGATTCCAATAATGTTGGAAACCAAACTATAACTGTTACTTATCAAGGAAAAACCATAATCTTTAATGTAACAATAAAAGATGAAATAGAAAGAATAACTATTAAAACAAATCCACTAAAAACTGTTTATACAAAAGGAGAAGAATTAGACTTAACAAATGGAGTAATTAATGTTGTGTATAGTGATGGGAAAACTGCAAGTATACCAATGACATCAAAAGAAATAGAAATATCTGGATATGATAATATAACATCAGGAGAACAGACTATAACAGTGACTTATCGAGGACAACAAACTTCATTTAAAATAACAGTAAAAGATGAAGTAGAAAAAATAACAATTAAAAGTAATCCAACGAAGACAGTTTATAAAAAAGGTGACCCGCTAAATTTAGAAGGTGGAATTATTACAGTTATATATAAAGATGAAACAACATCTGAGATAAAAATGTCATCAAATGAAGTAAAAGTAACCGGTTATAATAATACCAAACCAGGTACGCAGAAAGTAACTGTAATTTATGAAGAAAAAGAAGCATCGTTTGAAGTAACAGTAGAAGAAGAAAATAATATGTTACTAATAATTGGAGGAACAGCTACTACTATTGCAGTAGCTGGAGTAGTGATATTGGTAGGAATCACTCTTAGAAAAAGAAGATTAAAAAACAAAGGACTATAAAAGGACTATAAAATAGTCCTTTTATAAAATATAATTAACAAAAAAGTAAAGGTAGTAAGTAGAGTAGAAATTGAGTGAGGGTAAATAAAATGAAAACATTTTTAAAAAATAATATACTAATAATATTAATAATCATAGTTGTTAGTATAATCTTCATAACCGGAGGATATAAAAGCTTACAAGAATATAAAGGATACGTGAATGCAGAGCAACAATTAATTAAAGAGTGTGAAAGGGAAGGAACAAACCAAAAAGAATGGTGTGAAGAAGCTATAAAAAATAAAGATGTAGAACTAGATTTTTATACTGTGTTTGCAGATGCCTTGACCTGGCAAGTACAGTATATTTACTATTTTGCATTTTTAATAGTCGTAATACCAACAATGATAAAAGTATGTAAAAAATTAAAATATAAACAAATAATAAATTCAAATTCCAGAGAAAGCTATCATGCGTTTTTAAAGAAATTATTAAAAACGGCTTATCAATACATCTGGGTACTAGCTCTATTAAGCTTAATCATGATGATACCTATTATGATGAATACGTCATTAAATCCAGAATATGCAATTATAAACTCTCATGGCATGTGGCAAAGTAATATCATCTATCATCCGGTATTATTTGTAATAGCATACTTAATAAATGTTACTCTATATTCTATGATTTTTATTCATATCGCACTATTAGTTGCAAGGAAACAACAAAAGACAATTCCTTGTATCCTCATATCATATATCCTATACTTGGCAATCGAATTATTCCTAGAGACAATAGTAAGACTAATCATTATAAGAGGAGTATTTCACAGTGAGCTTGGAATGATATTTAATATTTTAAATGTATTTGGAATGAATGATCTATACGGAGTAGGACCATTGTTATTAATAAATCTATGTATGGTACTAGTATCCTTTGCTCTAGTATATCTAGCATATAAAAATAAAGAAAAATTTGTAATTCAATGTGAAAAAAACAAATAAGGAGTCGTATATGAAAATAGAAATAAAGAACTTATGTAAACAGTTTAGAAAGAATATGGTATTAAAAGATATCAATATGGAATTAACAAATGGTCATATTTACGGGTTAAATGGTAGAAATGGTTCAGGAAAAAGTGTATTTTTAAAAGTAGTATGTGGACTATATAAACCAACAACAGGTGAAGTATTATTTGATGGAAAAAGTTATAATAAAAATAATCTCTATGTACCAAATATGAGAGCACTAATCGAAAAGCCAAATTTCTTTCCAGAATTAACAGGTTATGAAAATTTAGAATTATTAGCAAAAATTCAAAATAAAATAGGAAAAGAAGAAATAGAAGAAGCCCTAAAAAAAGTAAATCTCTATGAAGAAAAAGATAAAAAGTATCGCGAATATTCTCTAGGAATGAAACAAAAACTAGGAATTGCCCAAGTATTAATGGAAGACCCGGAAATTATAATCCTAGATGAACCATTTAATGGAATAGAAGAAAATAGTGTAAAAGAGATAAGCGCGTTATTAAAAGAAGAAAGAAAAAAAGGAAAACTAATTATGATATCAACCCATATCAAAGAGGATCTAGATAATCTATCAGATGTAATTTATCATTTTGATGCAGGTACAGTGACCAAAGAAAAGTAAAAGGAATCATATCGTGTTATATTATCTATTAAGTTTTTATCAATTAGTAAAAAAACAATATCTATTAGTTTTCGGTCTATATCTTAGCTTATATATAATATTATTTATCATAACAACAGCCTTTACGAAAACTCTAACAGAGTTTAATATTCTATTAGGAGTACCAGAATATATGAGTACAATACAAATAATATGGACACTGTTTCAAATATCTTCTCATGTTTATATAACTTATAGTTTCTTCTCCTATGAACAAGATAGTTCTTTTGAATATATAATATTAAGAGAATCATATATAAAAAACTTTATCAAAAAATTAATATTAATTTTATTAATAACCATAGTAATTAGAGTGATAATATTTTTGGGAACATATGTATTCTTCTATCACAATATAAGTTTTAATATAGCAAGTTTTATCTATAATATAGTAATATATGTAATAGTATCACTAATAACAACTATCGCAGTACTTTTCATAAAAAGAGACTGATTATCTACTTGGATAAAAGTTCTTTTTTTTATTTGTTTTAATATAATTAAATAAGGTGATGCTATGAAAAAAAGACTAGACTATATTCTTTTTTTAGCTGTAATAACCTTATCTATTTTTGGTGTTATTATGATTTATTCCGCATCAAGTATCTGGTCAGAATATAAATTCAATGATAGCTTTCACTACTTAAAGTATCAACTAATATTTTTTCTTGCCGGAGTTTTTATAATGTTAATAGTATCAAAAATAGACTATAAGATTTATTATGAAAAAGCAAATACTATTTTACTTATCTGTGTAATTTTATTAATTTTAGTATTAATTCCTGGAATAGGTAGTGTTAGAAACGGTAGTAGGTCCTGGTTTGGAATTGGATCGTTAGGAATACAACCAAGTGAATTTGCTAAACTAGGAATGATTATATTTACAAGTAAATATTTAACGAATAGTAACAAGTTTTTAAAAAGTTATAAACAAGGAGTGTTTCCTATACTAGGTATTTTATTCTTTCTATTTGGTCTTATTATGCTACAACCAGACATGGGAACAGGAGCAATTCTAGTAGTATCGATTATTGCCTTACTGTTTATTGCCGGTGTTAACATGAAGTTTTTTATAGGTATGGGAATCGTAGGTGTAATTGGAGTAGTAATACTAATTGTTATTGCTCCTTATCGAATGGATAGAATCACCTCATTTATTGATCCATGGAGTGATGCCCTAGGTACTGGTTTTCAAATCATTCAAAGCCTTTATGCCATAGGTCCAGGTGGATTATTAGGAACAGGATTCTTAAACTCGATTCAAAAGCATTTTTACTTGCCAGAACCACAAACAGACTTTATTTTTTCAATTATTGCTGAAGAATTTGGAGTAGTAGGAGCCTTCATTGTAGTAGGACTATTTTCTATTATTCTCTGGCGAGGAATAAAAATTGCACTAAACAGTAAGGATCAATTTGCCAAATATTTATGTATCGGTATGACCTTCCAAATTATTTTCCAGGCAATTATGAACTTAATGGTAGTAATAGGAATGATTCCAGTAACAGGTGTAACACTTCGTGGTACCCACTTACTACATACACTTTTTAGCCCTTATAATAAGGGAAAAAACAAAATTGCATGATTTTGATAATTTAGGGAGAAAATTAATTTTTATGAAAAAAAGTGAAAAAAATGAAAAAAATTGCAACTTTTTGATAGGTTGCATTACATAGGTAACATACAAATTTAGGCGTCTATTATATCTGATTTTGAAAGGAATTAGATTATGGAAAAAAGAATATGGTAGTGATAATATGGGAGAAGCAGTTAGTTCTATAATGACACAACGAAATATGTATCGTAGAAGATATAGGACAAGGGAGTGATATTTTGTATATAACAATAAGAAGTATAAAAAAGACTTTAGGCAAATATATAAAAATGATGGATTTATATATTGACTTACTAATGCTTATGACTTTTTTAATATTATTTGCATTTTCAAATATGAAAATCATAGCATTAATTTTTTGACAATATGTATATTCTTATTAATTCCTGTGCAAGTTTCAAAAAAGAACAGATTGTATAAAGTAATAGGTTTATTATTTATGTATTTATTTAAGTGCCAAAATTATTATTATTTTAAATAAGATGATATAATATAAGTAACAGACAAATATTAATTTATCTAAATTTTAAAACTCTTTGACAAAGTGCCAAAGCACTTTGGTAGATTTGTAAAGTAACAATAATTTATAATTGATATTGAAAGGAGAGAAAATATGCTAGGTGGCAATATATTGAAATTAAGAAAAAAATCAGGACTTTCACACGAACAATTAGGCGAAAAATATGATTTAAGTCTTAGATATATTAGTGACATTGAAAATTTTAAAGGTAATATTTAAATAGATACACTTGAAAAAAATTCAAAAAGTTTGAAAATCGAACCATATCTTTTAATCAAGAATCAGGGACATTGAACAACACAAAAAAGAGTAAATATGAAGTAAGCTCTTTTTTTCTTATATTCAAAATATAAGATAGTTTCATTTTATCATAATATATATAGCTTTGTGTATAGTTGTTACTAAAAAAAGCTTGACTTTTTTTGATTAAACTATATAATGTATATATAAATTATGGAAGTATAATATACAACCCATTAAAATTTATTAGGCAGTAATCTTAAAAAATGGGATTACTGCCTTTTTTCGTAAAGTAGTTAGAGGTGTCTTATGGAGTGGAATGTTCTTAATGATAATATTGTTAAAGTTAAAGAAAATTTAATTAAGAATGATATTAGTTCAGCATATAATATCATTTTAAATCACTTCTTTAATTCTAATAGAAATGTATATATAACTAATGATAATGAGCAAATAATTGGAATAATTAATTATAAAAACTTTATAACTAATAAATATACTTTAAAAGATATGATATTAAAAGATTATATCTATGTGCATAGTAATGCAGATGATAAAAATATTGAAAAGTTATTTAATAAATTTGATATCGAATATTTACCAGTTTTAGATTTTAATAAACATATATTATATGAATTAAAATTAATTCAAAATGATAATAAATTATGGATTAATAAAAAACGATGGGATTCTTTATATAAAAATAATAAAAAAATATCAAAAGCGTTAGAACAACTGGAATTTAAAAAAATATATATTATGGGGACACTAAAAAGTAAAGTATATAATTACATTGTTATTAATACTAAATATAATTGTTTCAAAATTGATTCAAATAAAGAAGAATTTATTTCAAAAATTAATGAAAAGGATTCTATTATAATTGATACTGATAATATAAATAATGATTATAGAAGATGGCTAGTTGACTTACAAAAATATAATATGAATAATGAAATTGGAAAATATATTACAATAAAAGAATTATGTGATTATTCCGAATTAATTTATTTTAAGGAATTCTATAACAACTCATGTTATAATACTATTCTATTCGAATTTCAAGTTCCTGAAGATTTAACTAATTTGTCATTTAGTGAAAAATTAAGGATTACATTTGATAAGCATTATAGATATTATTATTCAAATCTATCAGATCCTGAAGTAAGAAAAATAGTTAAAAATGTATTAGGTGATATGTTTAATACAGAATTTATTAATTCAAGAAATGAAATGACAGGTACAATTTTAAAAAATGGTGTCTGCTATTTAGCAGATTCTAACAATCAATACTGTAAAGTTATAAATGGATTAAGATTTACTGCCAACAAATCAAAAATATATACTAATAAAATCAATATTTTTGGTGCTTGTATTGTTTATGGTGCAGTCGTTGATGATGAACACACAATACCAAGTTTATTACAAGAAAAATTAAACAATAGTAATCTTGAATATGAAGTAAATAATTTCGGTGCTAGAGCTATAGATTTCTACGAAAATATTAGAACAGCAGATACCTTAAATATTCATAAAAATGATATGTTTATATTTGTAGTAAGTCCTGAAGAAAAAAAACAATTAGAAAAAGTTGGAATTACTGATATAAAAAAATTTGCTTCAGCAATTAACAAAAAAACATCACTGCATGATTATTTTATGGGAGAACCTGTTCATTGTAATGCTAAAGCAAATGAGATTATAACAGAGTATATTTTTAATAATATCAAAAATTTATTAAAATCTAAAAATCAACAAAAAAATCCAGAGTTGGTTAAAAGTTCTCAATTAAACAATAATAGCGATTATGATAAAAATCCAGAATTAATAAAATATTTAAAATTTTTAAAATCAAAAAAAAGAAATACCCCAAATAACGGTGCAGTAATGATGAATTGTAATCCTTTTACAAATGGGCATTTAAAATTGATTGAATATGCATCAAAACAAGTAGATACTTTGTATGTTTTTATTGTTCAAGAAGATAAATCATATTTTAAATTTATTGATAGATTTGAGATGGCAAAAGAAAGCTGTAAAGACTTGAAAAATGTAGTAGTTTTAGAAAGTGGAACAGTTTTTGGAACTTTTATGACTTTTCAATCCTATTTTGATAAAGAAACTAATGATAAAGTTGAAGTTGATGCATCATTAGACATAGAATTGTTTGCTTGTTATGTTGCTCCATTATTAAATATTTCAAAGCGTTTCGTTGGAGATGAGCCGATTGATAAAGTAACTCAACAATATAATAGAGACCTTATGGAGATTCTACCATCGTATAATATTGATGTATTTATTGTACCAAGATTTAAAATAGATGAAAATATAATTAGTGCTAAAACAGTTAGAAAAACAATTGAAAAAAAGGATTTGAAGTTATTAAAAAAATTGGTACCTGTACCAACTTATTCAATTATTAAGAATAAATATTTAAATAGTAATAATTTTTCTGACTTAACTATAAAAACTGTTATTAAAGATTATTTGGCGGATTTATCAAGTGATTCATTGCTAATTTATTCCCCAACATCTTTAAAAAAAGTAAATATAGATATAAAAAAAGAAGTAACTTGTTTAAGTACTTATGATATTACTAAAGATAAGTATAAAATCGATAAAATAATAGACAATATTCCATTATCTATATCAAATATAGTTACCCTAGGTGGTGGAACTGCAATAGATATAGGTAAATATATAGCAATGCAGTCTAATAAAAATTTAATTGCTATACCTTCCATGCTGTCCACGAATGTTTATGCTACAGATAAAGTTGCTTTAACTATAAATAATAAAAAGACAACACTTCTTGCAAAAACTCCTAATAAAATTTTAGTTGACTATGATTTTTTGAAAAAATCATCAAAATTTAATCTCTATGGTTTGGCTGATATCTTTTCTATTTATACCGCATTATATGATTGGAAATTAGCAGAAAGTTATAATCATGAAAATATAGACTCAAAAATATATGAACAAGCACAAAATTTATTAAACGACACAATTTATTTTATTAAAAATAATTCTCTTGAGAATATAATTAACAATATTGAAAAAATATATTATATAGTTGGTAAGGCTGGTATGATTACTAATGTTTACGGTTGTGGCAGGCCAGAAAGTGGATCTGAACATATTTTAGCAAAAGAAATAGAGCATAATATAAATATTCATCACGGTATCTCCGTATCAATTTCCATTATAATAATGTCATTAATTCAAGGACATTCATCTAAAGAAATAAACAATTGTCTTTTAAAAATTGGAATATTTAATAATATAAATAAACTTGGTGTAACAAGAGGGTTACTATTTAATATTTTAAAAAACATATTGCCTAGAGAAGATAGATATTCTATTGTAGATATTTATAATAGAGATGATAAATACATTAATAATATTTTAGATAATTATGAAAAAATCATCGGGGGTGAAAAATAATTATGCTTATAATAAACGATTTTTTTAAACGAAGTAAAGAGGCAGTTTCAAATCAAATGGAATATTTATTACAAGAAACTGGAGGTAAAATAGTTACTGCAACTAGATTTATGAATCAAAAACCTTTTAGAAAAGAAGATCGAAAAGATAAAATATTTATTTATCCACCTTTTATTTATTATTTCCTATTATTTTTCTATGTAATATTTAGTAAGGATGATATTCATATTTTTGAAGAAGAACCATCTTTATACAAAAGGATAATTTGTAACATCTCAGGTAAAAAAATATATATATCAATGTATAGAGAACCGTATCTAAAATATACTCAACATTTAAAAAAGTACAAGAAATTATCTGGAGTTTTTGTAGAAGATGATTATCATAAACAAAAATTAATTGAATATGGAATAAACCAATTTTTAATACATGTTTCATATACTCCTGCTAAAATACCAAGAAAACAAAATAATAAACCTATAGATTTATCTCATGTTAATTTATTATTTGCAAGTTGGAATAATGCTGAAGGTGATCCATTAAGGGAAAGAGGTTTAATATATTTATTGGATTTGTTAGTTCTGAATCCTAACTTTTACTTAACTGTTTTATTAAGAGATAATAAAACTAAAAAATTTGTAGAAGAAATAGAAAAACGTAGTTTAGAAAACAAAGTTAGGATTTTAAATGTAAATGAAAAAGAATTAATAGAAGAATTTGACAATTGTGATTTTGTCGTATACCCTATACAAAAAAAATTAACAAAGGATATTCCAAATTCACTAATCGATGGTATTTCTAGAGGTAAACCCGTCATTTTATCCACCATATTTGGATTTTCGAGAACTGTTCAAAAAGAGAATATAGGATATATTATAGAGCCAAATACAAATCCTATAAAATTTAATTTTCAAGAAGATGAGTATTATGTTATGAGTAAACGAGCTTTTCTAGTTTCTAAAAAATATACTAAAGATTTATATACTACTAATATTACTAAAAATTATATAGTTTGGAGTCATAGTGATGAAAATAGCAATTATTAACCCATGGTTTGTTTCTAAAGACTCTATTGGTGGAACCGAAAGATTTGTACAAGATTTAGCAATATCAATGTCTAGATTAAATAATGATGTAGATGTATATATGTTATCTGGTAAAAGTTATAAAAATGAAAAAATAAACTATATCAGTTTAAATTTATTTGGTAAAAATGTTATTGCCGATGAATATATGATAGCAAACAAATATGGTAAATTAGATAATTATAATTCTTATATTCGCATAGCAACAGAAATAGAATCAAAAATAAATATTGAAAAATATGACTTTATACAACTTAATTCCCATTTATTCTTAAAGTGTTGGGAAAATAAAAAAAGAATTTTTACTTTACATTCTAATTATGAAGAATTTATGATTTTGGGATCAGAAGAAGAATTTAAAGTCATGATTTCTATTATGAAAAAGGTTAATAGCAATTTTACTAAGTTTGTTTCCCCATCAGAATTTTATTCATTAAAATGGAGTAACTTAATAAATCAAAATGTCATTTGTATTCCTCACGCATTAAATAGAGAAAGATTAATATGCAATGAAAATAAATCAGAGCTATTAAAAAAATATGATGTAAATGAAAACCTAATAAAAATTCTGTTACCAAGCAGATTAGAAATGATTCAAAAAAGACCTGATTTGATTTTAAATGCTTTGGCTATTCTAGATAAGAAAATACGAAAAAAATTTCAAGTTATATTTACAGGACTTGATTCTCAATACGATTCTAATATTAAATTGTTAAATAATTTAGCTATCCAAAATGATATCAATGTCAAGTTTATACAATTTACTGAAATTTGTGAAGGCTATAAAATTGCAGATATAGTTTTGATTCCAAGCAAATCAGAAAGTTTTGGTTATTCTGCACTAGAATCTTTATCACTAGGTATAACTACATTATTATCTAGAATACCATCTCTTCAAGAAATAGTAACAGGAAATTCTTCAGGTATTATATTTGGAAACAACAGTCACGAACTAGCCAATGTTCTAGAAAAAATAATAGAAGATGGAAAGATTAAAAAGAGCTTAGTAATCGATTTATGGTTGGAAAAATATGATTTAATTAAATTTGCAGAAAGATATATTGAGGTGTTTTATGAAAAAGAATAATGTTTCATATTATCCATTGTTAAATAATTATGATAAGGTAGAATCTATATTCGGAAAAGATTTTCTTTACAAATCGGAAAATGACCTTTTAACCTCTGATGATTTTTTTATTGCTAATGATATTTTAAGTAAAAAAATGTATGGGGATACAATTGCTAAATTTATAAAGGAGCAAAAAACTGATCAATTAGATCATCTATACAATAATTTATTATCAACTATGCCTAATAGAAATTTACTAAATGAAATTAATTTGGATAATATTGGTATGATACTAATTAGACCAGAAACTTTTGGAGAAAAAGAAAGATATATTAATTTTTTAAAATCTTTAAAATTAGAGTTGATATTAGAAAAAGACTTCCAGCTGTTCTTTGAGCAATATTGGATTTTATATCACCATGGATTAAAACATAAAGATTCGACTTTAGATTTTCCTACAAGAACTTTTAATTATATTAACAATGATGTTTGTTTGTTAGTTTTTACTGGTGACAAAGAAAGTTTAAATGTTCCAACTATTAGTGATTACCTTTTTATGTATAAAGGTAAACATGGATCTTATATACCTAATACTTTGAGAGGTGATATTGCATTTAATTCATTAAGAAAATATTTAATTGATAAAGAGCATTTTGTAAAAGAGGCGAATATTCCACTAGATCCTATAGGTGCTTATAGAATGTTAATTAGAGGAAAAATAGAATCAGACAGATGTCATGAATCAGCTGATATTCCATTATTATTTTATTCAGCTCAAGCAGTTCATATCCCAAATCGCTATGAAATTCACAAAGACTTAAATATTTTGTGTGACGATTCTGACATAGAAACAATTGCACAAAAAATAAAGAAGAGATAACTATATATGGATATTATATTTGATTTAGATGGTACTTTGTGGGATTCATCACATACAATTCTAAAAGCTTGGAAAGGAATATTTCATAAATATAGTATTGAAATAACTTTAAATGATATCAATTATATTTTAGGATTAACAAATATCGATATAATTAAGTGGTTTAAAATGGAAAAAGGGATAAATAAAGACGTTGCTATAAAAGTTTTAACAGAATGTCAAAAAGAAGAAATTGTACTTATAAAATTAGAAGGAGGGACATTATTCCCTAAAGTCGGGGAAACTTTAAAAGAACTGTCAAAAAGTAATAATTTGTATATTGTTAGTAATTGTCAAGTGGGATATATTGAAGCCTTTCTTTCCTTTTATAATTTTAATAAATATTTTAAAGATTTTGAATGTGCTGGTAATACTAATTTAAGTAAAACAGAAAATATTAAAATTGTTATAGAACGTAATACTATGAAAAATCCCATTTATGTTGGTGATACTGCTTCTGATCAACATGCTTCATTACTTAATAATATTCCCTACATATATGCATCATATGGATTTGGTGACAATAAGGAATGTATGTATACAATTGATAAATTTCAAGATTTGAAAAAGCTATGTTATAATTTAGAAAAGAAAGGAAATTAAATGTGGAAAAAAGAGATTTATATGATGAAAATAAACAAAAAACTGGAGAAGTTATTGAAAAAGGGCAACCCATTCCGAATGGAAGATATTATATTACAGTTGTCGTTTGGATGCAAAATTCTGAAGGAAAGTTTTTAATTCAAAGAACTGTTCCTGAAAAATATCATATGTGGGCAACGACTGGTGGACATCCAAAATCTGGTGAAAATAGTTTAGAAGGAATTGTAACTGAAATTAAAGAGGAATTAGGACTTAATGTAAATCCTGATGAATTAAAACTATTTAAAACAATAAAAACGGAAGATGATTTTGTTGATTTATATTATTTAAAACACGATTTCAATATTGAAGAAATTACTGTTCAAAAAGAAGAGGTAGAAGATGTTAAATGGGCATCTATTGAAGAAATTGAATCTTTAATAAACGAGAAATTATTTTTGCCACCTCACATCGAATTTTATAGAGATTGCTTAGATTATATAAATAACTAAAAAGCAACATTAATTGTTGCTTTTTTCATCTACTCTTTTTTCATCTACTCTTTTTTTATTAATTACCCTTTCAGGGTCATAAGATATTAGATCAGCACTAGTGATAGTAGTATTTTTAAAAATCTTCACTATAAAACAATTATATTTCCAAATATTGGTTATCCAATTTTTAGAGATACAGTAATATAGAAAAAATTATCTTGCTATTCTAGTGAAGAACTAGAAAGAAAAATAACCCCTTTAGAAGATTTAAGTTATACATATTTTACTGCTGATAATTTAGTTTTAAAACTTGATAAAAATAGAAGAAATAGATTAAATACTTATATTGAAAAAGAAGAATTATCAGAGTATGAAAAATTTAAAGTAGAAGAAATTAAAAAATTAGAAAATGTTGTACAAGTTATTCAAGATACCTTAAAAGATAAAATTAATTTATTTGAATATAAGGAAAATAACAATAGAACTTATGCTAGTTTTGAATTATCAAAACCATTAAGTGTTAAAGATTCTACATTTGTTAAAAGCAAAATTAATAGGGAAGTATTTGTTTTAGAAATAGATGATGGTAATAATAGTAAAACAACTATTGAAATACACTTAAAAAGTCCACTTGAAAAAGATTTGACTTTGGAGAAAGGAAATAAAAATGCTTAATCCAAAGGGCATATTTTTAGATTCTAATCATAGTTTTAAAATGGGTGATTCAATGATTAGAACTTATGGAAAAAAGACAATAAAATTTGAATTTAATTTTGATGAAACTGGTGAAGATCTAAAAACAATAATTAATAAAACATATAAAGAAGAATTATATAGAAAAAAAATATTACTAGGAGGTGCTAATGATGAGTTGCAAAAAATCAAAAATGATGTTAACATGCAATCGTAGATATTTTGGGCCCCTATCAGAAAAAGGGGGGATATAAATATATGGTAGGAAATCAAATCTACAAATGTGCAGAATATAAAAGGCTTTCAAAAGAAGATTTTGGAAAATGTGATGAATCTTCTTCTATTTCAAGTCAAGGTATGATTATTCGTTCATTTGCTAAACATAATGGTTTAAATATTGTAAAAGAATATGTAGATGATGGATATTCTGGTGGTAACTTTGAAAGACCTGCATTTTCTGAAATGATACAAGACATTGAAGATGGTTTAATAAATTGTGTTATTACAAAAGATTTATCAAGACTTGGTCGTGAAATGTACGGAACTGGTAAATATATTGAAGAATATTTTTTAGAACACAATGTTAGATATATAGCAATTAATGATTCTTATGATTCGTTAATTGGTGATTCTATGTTAGGTTTAAGACTTGGGGTAAATGATTTATATTTAAGAGATGTTTCTAAAAAAGTTAAATCATCTTTTAGAGTAAAACAAGAAAGAGGAGATTATATAGGATCGTTTCCATGTTATGGTTATAAAAAAGATCCTAATGATAAACACAAGTTAATAATTGATCCAGAAGCAAGTAAAGTTGTAAGACTTATTTATTCACTTGCTCTTGAGAGAAATGGTGTTTGTGTTATTTCAAGAATACTTTCTGAAAAGAAAATCCCTATACCAATAGTTTATAAAAAAGAACCTAGAGGTTTAAAGGTTACAGAAAATGATGGATGTGGTATTTGGAAACATTCAACAATAAGGAACATATTAAAAAGTCAAATGTATATAGGTAATATGGTACAACATACACATGAGAAAATAAGTTACAATAATAAAAAATGTAGAAAAGTTAAAGATTCAGAATACATCATAGTAGAAAATACTCATGAGCCTATTATTAGTAAAGAAGATTTTGAAAAAGTGCAAGAAATACTAAAAGATAGGCATACAACTTCAAAAGAAAGAAATTTTGATAGATATTTGTTGTCTGGGTTGCTTGTATGTGGTAATTGTGGTAGAACACTAGGTATTGGTCATAAAAAAAATAGACAGACACAAACTAATTACACAAGTTGTAATAACTATAATCGTAAAGGGAAAATATCAGGATGTACTCCTAATAGATTAAATTATGATTTATTAGAAAAAGATATTGTAAATTATTTAAAAGATATTGGTGAAGAATTTATAAAACATTATAATACGAGAGAATTAGTAGAAGATTCTGTTTATATTTATAATAAAGATGTATTATCAATGAAAAATGAAATCGACTTATTGAATACAAAAATAGAAAAAGAATTAGATACAATTTCAAGTCTATATAATGATAAAGTTGAAGGTCATATTTCTTTGGAAGTCTATAAAAACTTATCTAAAAAGCATGAAGATAATCTGCAAGAATTAAATAAAGAAAAAGATTTAAAAGAGTCTAGATATCAAAGTCTTGCAAACTCTACTGCTGAAATGGATTTTACAAAATGCAGAGAGTTAGTTGAAAGTTATGTAAGTATGAAAAATCCTAGTAGAACATTAATTAAAAACTTAATTAATAATATTGTTATTTATGATAACGGTGATGAAAAAACAGTAAAAGTTAATTTTAAATTTAAGGCATTATCATACTTTGCAACTACTATAAAAGATTAAAAATACCACACTTGGAAAGGCAACCCCTTATTTTTTTACCACACTAAAAAGAGTAACGGGAGTAACACTTCCATTTTTATCATATGGAGGATCATCCCTTCTAGTCAGTATGGTAAGTATAGGTATTATTTTAAATGTAAGTAAAAATAACTAGGAAAAAATAGATAAAGACTGAAAAAAAGTGCCGTAAACGTCAAAAAAATTCAGTGGAGGAGACTATGAAAGAAATTAATAGGGATAGTTATTTAAAAAAATTAATTGATAGGAAGGAAAATAACTTAATCAAGATAATTACAGGAATCAAACGAAGTGGTAAATCATATTTACTAGATCCAATTTATAAAAATTACTTACTAGACAATGGTGTTGATAATAATCATATAATAAAAATAGATTTAGATCTTAGGGCAAATAAAAAATTTTTAGACCCTGATTATTTAGATAATTATGTACGAAATAGTATTCGGGATGAAAAAGTATATTATTGCTTATTAGATGAAATTCAAAATGTTCCAGATTTTGAATCAGTGCTTAACGGTTTTTTAAAAATTCCAAACTTGGATGTTTATGTAACTGGAAGTAATTCAAAATTCTTATCTAGCGACATTATTACAGAATTTAGAGGACGTGGCGATGAAATTAGAGTATACCCGCTAACATTTAGTGAATTCTTAAGTGCTTTTGACGGCACGAAAGAAGAAGCTTGGAATTCATATATAATGTTCGGTGGACTTCCTTTGATATTAAATCAAAAAACAGACGAACAAAAAAGAAATTATTTAATATCACTATTTAATACTACGTATTTAAAAGATACCATCGAAAGAAATAATATTAATCGAGAAGATGTTCTAGATTCATTAATTAATTTATTATCATCATCTATTGGCTCTTTAACAAATCCTAAGAAAATACCAGATACATTTATAAGTAATAGTTTTAAAGACGTATCCATTAATACCATCAGTTCATATCTAAATTGTTTACTAGACTCTTTTATTATTGAAAAAGTAGAAAGATATGATGTAAAGGGCAAGAAATACATATCAACTCCATCAAAATATTATTTTTCTGATATTGGTCTTAGAAACGCTAGAATTAACTTTCGTCAGATGGAAGAAAATCATATTATGGAAAATATTATTTATAATGAACTATTATCTCGTGGATATAATGTAGATGTAGGAGTAGTAGAAGTAAGAGAGGGAAATATAAGAAAACAACTAGAAGTTGATTTTGTCTGCAACCAGTCAGATAAAAGATTTTATATTCAAGTTGCACTAAATTTAGATACTAGAGAAAAGACAATACAAGAAGAAAAATCATTATTAAATATTAATGATAATTTCAAAAAAATAATTGTAGTAAAAGATAATATTTTAAAATGGTATACAGAAGAAGGAATTTTAGTGATTGGATTACAAGAATTCTTATTAAACAAAAACAGTTTAAATTTGTAATTGAAACAAGCCCTGATGATAGGAATACATGTCAATGATATGCTTCTTGTTAGATATATCAAGCAAAATATGGTATAAAAAGATAAATAAGAATTATCCGTATAAGATGTAAGGTTACATAGTCTATAAATCAGGAAGCTTGGAAGGTGACAATCAAGACGAAGTAAGTTTACTTAATTCTTTTGTCTTGCTATAATAAATGAAGGTGATAACATGAATATAGAATTAGAATCCATACTTTTAACAAGATATTCTGAAGATAAACATAAAACATTAAAAGACGAATTAGAAACAGGAACATCTCGTTCTAGCTTTATTCATCAAATAGGAGAAAGACTAGAAGATTCAAAAGATAACACTAAAAGTATCTATCAAAGTGCTTTTGTGGTAGAAGCTTTAGGAATGCCGATAGGATATCTATATATATCAAGTAAGGTTCGTGACGAAGTGTTTTTAGAATACGCTGTGTTAAAAGAATATCGAGGTAAGCACTATGGAAGCACTATTATAAGAGAAACCTCAAAGTATTTATTTGAAAATCATAATATTAGAGCGATTAGATTAGATATTAATCCAAGTAACAAAAATAGTATTAATGCTGCTGAAGCTTCTGGTTATACCGTAGATGAAGAAGAATTTGCATCACGTAACTATACAGGTAGAATGCAATTTGTAAAAGATAATGAGTATTACATGTCTAAGCATAGAGGTAGAAAGTAGAATAGAATTTCTAAGAAGCAATCAATCTAGAGTGATAATTTTAAGGACTAGTACATTTAAAAAAATAGTGGTATAATGAATTAGACTAGTAGGTAGGTGAAATATGAAATATATATCTTTTGTTGTACCATGTTACAACTCTGAGGAGTATATGGAAAAATGTATTGAGTCTTTATTAATAGGAAAAGATGATGTAGAAATAATTATTATAGATGACGGGGGTAAGGATAATACAGGAAAAATTGCAGACAAATATCAAAAGAAATATCCAAACATTGTAAAAGCTATCCATCAAGAAAATGGAGGCCATGGAGAAGGAATCAATGTTGGATTAAAACACGCAACAGGTAAATATTTTAAAGTAGTAGATAGTGATGACTGGCTAGATGAAGATGCCTATAAGAAATTATTAAAAGAAATAAAACATATTGATACAGATTTAGTCGTATGTAATTATGTTTATACTTATACAGATGGCAGAAGTGACCAAGTAATCTCTTTTGCTAATGTTTATGATGAAGGTAAGGTTTTAACCTGGGATGATATTCATAAATTTAAGGTAACACAATATCCATCTCTACATTCTATGATGTATAAAAAGAGTGTATTAGATAAAAGTAATATAGATTTACCAAAACATGTCTTCTACGAAGATAATTTATTTATCTATTTACCCTTAGTCAATACGAAAACAATCTATTACCTGGATTTAGATCTTTATCGATACTATATTGGAAGAGCTGACCAATCAGTACAAGAAAGCCAAATGATTAAACGTAGCTCCCATCAAGTATTAGTATCTGAAAAAGTATGTACAGCCTATGACTTAACAGAAATAGAAAATAAAAAATTACGTAAATTAATGACGAGAGAATGTATTTTCTTAATGACGATTGGTGTTGTTTTTTCAAGACTTGCTTTCAATAAAGAAGGAGAAAAACAATATAAAGAACTTTGGAAAAGTGTTAAAGAAAAAAATCCTAAATTATATAGACGTATGAGATATTTTAGTATGGCAACCTTTGTATCTATTCCAGGAAAACTAGGAAGACAGATAATGAAATTAGGATATCGCTTTGCTCATAGTTTAGTTAATTTTAATTAAAGTAGAATATGCAGTAACGCCTGCATATTTTTTATATAGTAAGAATTTGCTTTGTGAAAATGCAAATTTGAAAACTTGATAAAAAATAGATATAATGAATGTGAAATACATGTCATTGTATTTCATAAAATGGAATAAAAAATATAGATGGATGTATTATAATCGTAAGAGATAATATATAATTATAAAATAATTTCCAAGTGAAATAATCGAAGGAAAGAAAGGAGAAATTATGTTAGAACTAAAAGATATATGTTTTGAAAGAGAGAATAAAAAAATATTAAATCATATTAATTTAGTATTAGAAGAATCTAAATTTTATGTTATTACAGGTCCCAATGGTTCAGGTAAATCAACACTTGCTAAAATTATCATGGGAATAGAAAAACCAGATGCTGGAAAAATTATTTTTAATGGAGAAGATATTACCAAAAAAACAATCGATGAAAGAGCAAAACTAGGAATAGGGTTTGCTTTCCAACAACCAGTACAGTTCAAAGGAATCACCGTCTATGACTTATTAAAACTAGCAACCAAAAAAGAAATATCAAAGCATGAAGCTTGCGATATTTTATCAAAAGTAGGACTTTGTGCCTTAGAATATGTCGATAGAGAAGTAAATAAATCATTATCCGGTGGAGAACTAAAAAGAATAGAAATCGCAAGCGTTATGGCTAGAAAACCATATCTAGCGATATTTGATGAACCAGAAGCAGGAATAGACTTATGGAGTTTTCAAAACTTAACCGAAGTATTTAAAGAAATACAAGCATCATCTTCTGGTACAACCATAGTAATATCGCACCAAGAAAGAATATTAAATATTGCTGATGAAATTATTTTAATGAATTCCGGAACCATTCAAAAAATAGGGGAAAAAGAAGAAATATTTGACCATATCTTTAAACCAAAAAAATGCTGTAAGGAGGTATCAACACGATGAATAAAGAAGATAAAGAATTATTAAGTGAAATTATAGAAGATGATCCTACCAAAGCAGATAGTTATAATATCAGAAAAAATGGTCAAGGAATAGATAGAAAAGTAAATCCTAATATTGATATTGTACCAAAAGAAGAAAATAGTGGAATAGATGTTTATGTAAAAGAAGATACGTTGTTTGGAACCGTAAATATTCCAGTCATCATCACAGAAAGTGGACTAAAAGATGTTGTATATAATGATTTCCATATCGGAAAAAATGCTAATATTATTATTGTTGCTGGATGTGGTATTACCAATAATGGTCATAAAGATGCTCAGCACGATGGAATACATAGATTCTATCTAGAGGAAGGTGCTAGAGTAAAATATATAGAACGTCACTGTGGCCTAGGAGTAGGCGATGGTAAAAAAGTATTAAATCCAGTAACCGAAATCTATATGAAAAAAGGATCATACATGGTAATGGATACTACCCAGATAAAAGGAGTAGACGATACAAATAGAGTAACCAAAGCAACGCTAGATAGTGATGCAACATTAGTGATTACAGAGAAAATTCTAACGAGCAATGATCAAATAGCAAAGACAGAATTTGAAGTAGAATTAAATGGTGAAAATGCCTCTACTCATGTAACATCTCGTTCTGTTGCAACGGATGACTCTTATCAAGAGTTTGTATCAAATATTACCGGAAATACCAAATGTTATGCTCATGTAGAATGTGATGCTATAATCAAAGGAAAAGGAAAGGTAAAAGCAGTACCAGAAATCTATGCGAAAAATATTGATGCTAATCTAATTCATGAGGCAGCAATTGGAAAAATAGCAGGAGAGCAATTACTAAAATTAATGTCTTTAGGACTATCAGAAAAAGAAGCTGAAGAAGTAATTATTAACGGATTCTTAAAATAGGTGTAACATATCAAAAATTAGACAACCAATCAAAAAAGTTCGATAGTAATCAAATAAAAGATGATAGAAAAGACCTTTACAACAAAGTAAAGGTCTTTTATTTAGTATAATCAAGATGATATTCATAAATTTCTAACTGTTGAACTCTAGGTACATAAACAGAAATTAAGAAAGAATAATTTCCATCTTTATTAGGAAAACTATTATATTCTTTTGTTGTTTTATTATAGATTAAGTAATAATACTTATCAGATCTTAATTCATAAGGAAGTAATTTTTCTATGTCACCTAAATCAGAATAAGCTATCCAAGACTTATTATTTTTAATTTCATCTGCTAACGCTAAGGAAACCTCATTATCTTTATAGTATGCATTAACAGAAGAAACTAAAACGCCATCAAAATCATATAAAAAGTGAAATGTTTCATCATCTTTATAATAGTATCCCTTCTTAGGAATAGAAATATCTAAAATATTTTGATATTTCTTGACAGAAGAATAATCTATTTCATTAATAGGATAAATAAAATAAGAACAAGCTAAAGCAAGTAAAATCCCTCCTAGGATAAAACCTGCAATAAGATTATATTTTGTTTTCACAACAGTTCGATATTTAAAACCAAAAACAATGGATAAAACTGGAATAATTAGCATTAACAAATAAATCCAAGAATATTGAACATGTAAAGCACTCGGTACTTTATAAACAGCATGTGCATAAATATAAAAAGCTAAATAGATACTAAAGAGAGTAGCAACTAATAAAATGTTAAGAAAAACAGTAATAGAATCTTTACCAATTGCCATCTTTTTTCTGCTTCTAGGAATTCTTATATCTTTATCACTTCGTTTATCAATAAAATTATCTTCTCTAATACTTCTAAAAAACGAATAATTTTCTTTATAACACCATCTTTTTAAAATAATAAAATCTTCTATATCTGAAAAAAGATAAAAGTGATTATCAGTTTCAATTACTTTTGTAATCTTAGAGTATTCTAATTTTACAGTATAGTGCAAAGAACTACAAATAAAATAAGTATCATAAAAATCTAAAGTTGACTCTTCCTCTAAAGTACCATCTTTAATTCTTTCATAGTAATCATCACTGATTATTTGCTTTTGCTTTACTAAATAATAAATACTTAAAGCTATGATAAAAAATATAACAGCAATCACTAGTTCTATCAATTGCCATTGTAGTATCATACCTATAATTAATAAAAAAATAATTGAATAAAAACTTACTTGTTGTAACCAATCTCTAAATACACTAGGTAAATACTTATAATATTTTTGATATTCCTCACAAGTAATCTTTCTTTCTATTGAAAATTTCTTTTTTTCCCTATTCTTATTCATAAAACTCACTACCTTCTTTTAATCATTATACAATTACTGCTCGAAAGAACAAATATAAAATTAGAAAATTTGTCATAAATTGACTTTTTATTTATGAATTTAGAAAAAAATGATATACTATTACCAGGAGGATGATAAAAGTGAAGAAACAGAGTGCTTGGAAAAAATATAATAAAGAAGACTTAGAAAAATTAAATAATATTTGTGAAGATTATAAAAAATTTTTAACAGTATCAAAAACAGAAAGAGAAGCAACGAAAGAAATTATTAGAAGAGCCGAGGAAAAAGGATATAAAAACTTAGATGATTATATCAAAAATAATGTAGAAATACGTCCAGGAGATAAAATTTATGTAAATAATAAAGGAAAAGCAGTCGCTTTATTTCACATAGGAACTAGACCAATTACTGAGGGAATGAATATATTAGGAGCACATATTGATTCTCCAAGAATTGACCTAAAAGCAAATCCTATCTATGAAAGTGATGGTTTTGTCTATTTTGATACTCACTATTATGGTGGAATTAAAAAATATCACTGGGTCACTCTACCTCTTGCACTACATGGAGTAATTGTTAAAAAGAATGGAGAAAAAGTTGAAATTTCTATAGGTGAAGATAAAGATGATCCAGTAGTAGGAATTACAGATTTACTTCCACATTTAGCCGGAGAACAAATGAAAAAAGAATCATCCAAACTAATTGAGGGAGAAGACTTAGATATTTTAATTGGTAACAAGCCAATGGAAATACAGGAAGAAAAAGAAGCAAAAGAAGAAGTTAAAAGTAATATTTTAGCTTTATTAAAAGAAAAATATGATATTGAAGAAGAAGATTTCTTGTCAGCAGAAATAGAGGCAGTACCAGCAGGAGCTGCTAGAGACTTTGGACTTGATAGAAGCATGATTATGTCTTATGGTCAAGATGATAGAGTATGTGCCTATACTTCTCTAGAAGCATTTTTAGAAGTGGAAACTACAGAAAAAACATTAAGTTGTATTCTAGTAGACAAAGAAGAAATCGGTAGTGTAGGAGCAACAGGAATGGAGTCTCATTTCTTTGATAATGCCATAGCTGAGATTTGTGTATTGATGAATGAGAATAGTCCAGTAGCTGTAAGAAGAGTTCTAAATCACTCAAAGATGTTATCAAGTGATGTAAATGCTGCTTATGATCCATTGTATAAATCGGTAATGGATAAGAAAAACTCATCAGAGTTTGGTCTTGGAGTAGTATTCTGTAAATTTACTGGTTCTCGTGGTAAAAGTGGCAGTAATGATGCAAATGCAGAATATATTGCAGAACTTAGAAAGATTATGGACGATGCTAATGTTTCTTTTCAAATATCAGAACTTGGTAAGGTAGATATCGGTGGAGGCGGAACCATTGCTTATATTCTAGCAAATTATAATGTAGAAGTAATTGACTGTGGAGTAGGAGTATTAAGCATGCATGCTCCCTGGGAAGTAACTAGCAAAGCTGATATCTATGAAGCATATCGCGGATATATTGCATTCTTAAAAAAAGCCTAAAAGAGTAGGCACAAGGGGATACGGAAGATGTACACATGGGAAATGATAGATTTTATTAATCAAAGAGGCCGATATATTGGTGGCGACGATTTATTAAAGATAATATCTCAAGAAGAAAATCCACAAATAAAATTAATAAGATATAAAGCTGGAGAAACAGAAGAGGAACCAGGAATTTATTATATAGAAGCAAAAAACGACTCTGGTGAAGGAATAGAAAAACTTTGGTTTGAAACCATGCCATATAAAGAAGCGGAAGCTAAAGGTTTAGTAAAAAAGAAGTAACAAAAAAAGGATTGCCAATCAATCCTTTTTTTGGCACTATATAAGTATTTTTGAATAACAAAATAAGGAATAGCTAATCAGGATAGCTCTATTTACTTTGTTTACTGATATCAAATCATATAGTAAAGCCTTTTTTGTAAAAATACTATATTATAAATAATAGATAAAAGATAGGAAACTCCGAAGAAAAATGCTACAATATAAATAGAGAGGAGTAGAATATGCTACAAGTAAAAAATATAGTAAAGTATTATGGAGATTATAAAGCTGTAGATAATCTATCTTTTGAAGTAAAAGATGGGGAAATATTTGGTCTATTAGGAGAAAATGGTGCTGGAAAAACAACTACTTTTAGAATAATCATGGGCCTACTAGAAGCAACGAAAGGGGAAGTTCTATTAGATGGAAAACATATTGATTATTCTATTACCAATAAGATTGGTTTTGTAACAGAAGAAAGAAGTCTTCTTACTAAAATGACCGTAAAAGAACAATTGATTTTTTATGGTGTATTAAAAGGTATGAGAGAAAAAAAGATAGAGCAAGAAATGAAGTACTGGCTAAAAGAATTTCAAATAGAGTCCTATGAAAATAGAAAAATTAAAGAACTATCCAAAGGTAATCAACAAAAGATTCAGTTCATCTCTGCAGTACTTCATCATCCCAAGTTATTAATATTAGATGAGCCATTTACCGGGCTAGATCCTATTAATGTAGAATTAATGAAAAAAGCCATTTATAAATTACAAAAAGAAGGCTGTTCCATTATTTTTTCTTCTCATCAAATGGAACATATCGAAAACTTCTGTGAAAAATTAATTATTTTAGTAAAAGGAAAACCAGTAGTCGACGGATATGTAAAAGATATTAAAAAGGAATATAAAAAGAAAAACATTATGATTCGAGGAGAAGACTTGCCGGTTGCAGAAATAGAAAAAATAAAAGGAGTACTTTCTGTTACCAAAGAAAAAGACGAATACATGGTAAAAATAGCAGAAGATAGTGTAGCTAAAAAAGTATTTGCCAAAATAAAGGATAAAGATATAACAAAATATGATGTAACAGAACCAACATTAAACGAAATCTTCATTGCGAAAGTAGGTGGCATCCATGACTGATAAATTTTGGTATTTAACCAAACAAAGCTTAAATAAAAAGATAAAATCAAAATGGTTTTTAGGAATTAATATCTTATTAGCCTTAGTAGTGATTTCTTTAATAAATATAAACTCAATTATCGCTTTCTTTGGCGGAGATTTTAAGGAAGAAATAAAGATAGTAGTAATAGATAATACCGAAGTATCTTATAAAGTATTTAAAGAGTCGATAAATACTATAGTAAAAGAAGAGGATACCGAAAAAATAGCAGTAAAAAAGACAAGTCTATCCGAAGAAAAGCTAAAGAAAAAACTAAAGGATAATCAAATAGCAATCGTCTTTGATAATGATGAAGAAAACTTTGTCTCATCCAAAGTCATCAGTAATGAAAAAATAGATAATACAACATACCAATATATTACGCAAGGATTAAATGCAACAAAAACTAGTGTAGCTCTAACAAAGACCAATACAGATCCTGTACTACTTGCGAAAATATCTTCCCCAATGGAAGTAGAAAGAGTCGTACTAAGTAATGAAAAAAGTGTAGATGAAAATATGGAAATGGTCATGGGAACCTTATTTCCAACGTTAATTTTACCATTCTTCATGTTAATTATCTTCCTAGTACAAATGATAGGAGGAGAAATCTGTGAAGAAAAAACGACAAAAAGCATGGAAATAATAATTTCTAACGTGAGTCCTAAAGTCCATCTATTCTCTAAGGTTTTAGCAAGTAATTTCTTTGTTATCATCCAATCAATATTACTAATAATTTATTCAGTAATTGGAATATTAATCAGTACGAAAGGACAATTGCAAATAAATCCTAATGTGGATACGTTATTAACCGCAACGGTATCCTCTGGTTTCTTAGATAAAGTCATCAATCTTCTACCAGTAGTAATTATCCTAATGATTCTATCATTTATAGCATATTCCCTAATCGCCGGAATTCTAGCTTCTATGACTACCAATATGGAAGACTTTAGTCAAATCCAAACACCCATCATGTTAGTATTACTTGCTGGATACTATCTAGCGATTATGGCAGGAATGTTCGACGGTTCTACTTTTATCAGAGTTTTATCCTATGTACCATTTCTATCCTGCTTAATAGCACCATCCTTATATATCATAGGACAAACAACCATGATAGATGTAATTGTTTCAATCTTTATTTTAGTATTAACAATCTTCTTAATGACAAAATATGGCCTAAAAGTATATAAAATAGGAATATTAAATTATTCTAACGAAAAAATCTGGACTAGATTTGCCAAAGCCATAAAAAGTAAAGATGTGTAAAAAGAGTTCTGAAAAACTCTTTTTTTAGTAGTAAAAAAGAAATTAATAAGTAGAACAACAAACTTCATGATATAATAAAAAAGTAAAAGAATAGGAGGAGTTTGTTTGATAGTATTTAAGGACGTCAGTAAAAGCTATAAAAATGTAACAGTATTAAAAGATATTTCATTCACCATCAAAGATGGTGACTTAGTTTGTTTAATTGGAGAATCCGGTTGTGGTAAAACAACAACCTTAAAGATGATTAATAAATTAATAGCTCCAACAACAGGAGAAATTATCATTAATAAACAAAATATAAAAAATATTAACGACATTAAACTAAGAAGAAAAATGGGTTATGTTATCCAACAAACGGGACTATTTTCTCATATGACAATCAGAGAAAATATAGAAATTATTGCTAAAATAGAAAAAATGCCAGAAGATAAAAGAGAAAAAAGAGTAAAGCAAATGATGGATATGGTAGACTTAGATGAAAAATTACTAGATCGGTATCCCAATGAATTATCAGGTGGTCAGTTACAAAGAATAGGCATTGCGAGAGCTTTCATGACAGATCCTAAAATCATCTTGATGGATGAACCGTTTAGTGCCTTAGATCCGATGAGTAGGACAGCTCTACAAGATGAATTATTAAAATTACAAAGAAAATTTCATAAAACCATCGTATTTGTGACCCATGATATGGATGAAGCAATCAAATTAGCAGATAAAATAGCAATTATGGAAAAAGGAGAATTAATCCAATACGATACACCAGAACATATTTTAAAGCATCCAGCAAATGATTTCGTAAAACAATTTGTTGGTAACAAACGTATCTGGAACTCACCAGAATTTATTAAAGTAAAAGATATTATGATAACCCGTCCTATTACCTGTAAAGAAGAGGATACTAAATTTTATTGTATTAATAAAATGCGTATGACCAAAGTAGATAGTCTGATGGTAATTAATGATGAAAAAGAACTACTAGGAATTCTTTATGCAGAAAGCTTGACCTTAAAACATCATAAAGGAAATGGTATTAAAGATGTCATTGAGAGAGATTTTGTCTCTGTAGAAGAAAATGATTCTATTGTAGAATTAACAAAAGTAATAAAAGACACCAAATCAGCAACCATACCAGTAGTAGATAGAAAGAATCGTCTAACTGGCCTAATTACTAGAAGTAGCCTAATTACAGCATTGAGTCAACAATTTGTAGAGGAGGATGAATAATGGAATTGATAAATTACTTAATAGATAATAAAAACCAGATTATCTCCCTTTGCATAGAACATATTGAACTAACATCTCTTGCTTTACTAATTGCAATTATTATTGGAGTACCTATTGGTATATTAATCAGCTATAAACAAAAATTAAATAAACCAGTACTTGGTATTACTAGCGTAACACAAGCAATACCAAGTATGGCCTTACTAGGCTTTATGATTCCCTTTCTTGGAATTGGAACCATACCAGCCATCGTGGTCGTAGTGCTATATTCACTACTACCAATTATAAAAAACACCTATACAGGTGTCACTAACATCTCCCAAGCAACAATAGAAGCAGCCAAAGGAATAGGGCTAACCAAAGGTCAAATATTAACAAAAATTCAAATTCCAGAAGCGCTACCAATTATTATGGCTGGTGTAAGAATATCATCCGTTAGTGCCGTAGGACTAATGACAATGGCTGCCTTTATCGGTGGAGGAGGACTAGGTTATTTAATATTCTCAGGAATTCGTACTGTAAATAATTATCAAATATTAGCAGGAGCAATACCAGCCTGTATTTTAGCTCTATTAGTAGATTATTTCTTTGGAGCCATAGAAAAATTAGTAACACCAATAAGTTTACAAAAAGGAAATAAATCCAAAGAAAAAATCAAAAAAGAACGCCGTAGAAATAAAATTATAGTTATTGTAACCCTAATTCTTCTAGCAATATTATTTCTTAGTGAATTAGATTTTTCAAAGAAAAGTGGAAATGTAATACGTGTAGGTAGTAAAGACTTTACAGAACAAGAAATATTATGTTATATGACATCCCTAGCAATAGAAAATAATACTGATATCGATGTAGAAGAAAAATGTAATTTAGGAGGAGCACAAGTAGTATTTTCTGCATTAACGAACGATAACATAGATTTATATATTGATTATGCAGGAACAGATTATACAGATATTCTAGATCACAAACCAATATCAGATATCGAAAAAGTATATCAGACAGTAAAAAAAGAAATGAAACAAAAATATGGCGTTGAAGTATTAAAACAAATGTCGTTTAATAATACTTATGCTTTAGCGGTAACCAAAGAAACTGCTAATAGATATAACTTAAAAACAATCAGTGATTTAGTAAATGTATCCAAAGAATTAACGATTGCTCCAACACTAGAGTTTATTAATAGAGAAGATGGTTTACCTGGATTAGAAAAAACCTATGGATTAGAGTTTAAAGACACGATTGGTATCGATGGAAGTCCTAGATATACAGCACTATTAAATGATAGTGCTCAAGTAATCGATGCGTTTACGACGGATGGCCTATTAAAGAAATTTAATTTAACAGTGTTAGAAGATGACAAAAATTTCTTCCCGCCATATAATGCAATACCATTAGTAAGAGAAGAAACATTAGAAAAATATCCAGAAATAGAAACGATTTTAAATAATCTAGGAACATATCTAACGGATGAAGTCATGCAAGATTTAAACTATCAAGTAGACGAATTAGGCAAAAGTCCTGAAAAAGTAGCAACAGATTTCTTAAATGTAATAGATGTAACAAAAGAAAAATAAGTTGACGAAACACAAGATAAATATTATCATAGTAACAGAGGTGTATTATGTATTACAATTATAGAAAAGAAAGATTAAAGAGTGCCTTAATCATCTGCTTCATATTAGCAATCGCGATTTTTGCAACTCATCACATATATTATAAATTTCAAAATGAAAGAAATACCGACTATAGTTCAGAGTCATTAGATATTACTTTTCATGAAGAAACCGGGGATAAGGTAATGTTAACAAGGGTAACACCAGTAACAGATGCAGTAGGTCTTGCTTCTCAATCCTATACTTTTACCATAAAGAATAATATGACGATACCAGTAGACTATACAATTAAATTAGTAGACGATTTAGAAATGGTATTTGAAGATAATTGTGGAGAATTAGAGATGCCTAAGGATATTATTAGAGTAGCAATAAAAAGTAAAGAAAAAACAGAAATTTATACTTTGAGTGAATTACAAGATGGAGTATTACAAGAAGATAAAATTAAAGCATTAGGAGAAGAAGAATATACAATTCGCATTTGGAATACTCAGACTACTACATTACAAGCAGGAAGTACAATGCATTATCATGGAAAGATTCAGATTGTAGAAGATGAAAATGAAATTGCAATATTAAACAGAAATTAGGTGATAAAGTGGATATTGACTTAATAAAGCTTCATAATCATGGAGTAGATAAATTAGACATATCTAGTATTTATTCCATACCAGATAGTTATTATGGTACAACAGGAATAAAAAAATTAGAAAATATTGAAGTAAATGGTTATGTATATTTATCTCCTTCAGAAGATGACATAACAGAAGAAGTAGATAGTATAAAATGTACAATAAAAGGAAATATGGTTCTAGAAGATTCTATCTCTCTAGAATTAGTAGAATATCCTTTTTCTATTGAATATGATGATAAAATGTAACTATTCAGACTATGAAAAAAATAAAGTGTAAAAAGTAGTGTCAACGATACTGCTTTTTTCGTTTATATAT
>CALVYD010000008.1 GCA_944371995.1 uncultured Bacilli bacterium | reverse complement strand
GGTTACTTAGTCTATGAAGCAGGAAACTTGGAAGGTGACGACCAAGGCGAATTAAGTTTACTTAATTCTTTTGTTCTGTCGTATTTTTTAATATTTTATTATTTGTGCCATTTGGTATGTTTTTAAGATATTATAAACACTTTTCAGTAAAAAAAGTACTCAAATACAGTCTATTGTTAAGTGCATTCTTTGAGTTTACTCAGCTTACAAGACTATACGGAATATATCCCAAACCATACCGACTTTGTGATATTGATGACTTACTATTAAATACTCTAGGTGGAGTAGTAGGCTATCTTTGGATGTTAGACTTAGAAAAAAGACTTCCAAAAAAAGAAGAATTAGAAAGACTTGCCTATAAAAAAGGAGAAAACGTCTCTCCCTTAAGAAGAACAACACTATTTTTCCTAGATTTATTTTTATATAGCATCTTTACCATACTAGCAAAAGGATCTCATCCAATATTAATTTTTATGATATATTTTACAGTGGTTCCCTTTTTCTATCACCATAAAACATTAGGCAGTAGTTTCCTAAATATAAAAATAACGAAAACAAAAAACACACTTCTTTATTATCTTAGACCTTACTTTATTTATTTTTATTATTTATTGTTACCATACGGAATATTTTATATGGTATTTTTATTCTACCTTATTAATATGTTCTTATTATTTATTCATAAATCCAGGTTTTATGACTCACTCTTTTCTGTGAAATTAGAAAGTACCATAAAAGAAAAAATAGCGAATTAAAAAATATAAAGAGAATGAAAACTCTTCTAAAATAAAACAAAATATACATACTAACAAATATAAAATACTAAATCGCAACCATAACTTGACAATATTCAACTAAAATTAGGTAGAAAAATATAAGAAAACAAGATATACTAGTCTTGGTTCGTTTATAAAAACAAAGGAAAGGAAAACAAATACAACAAAGGAAGCAGTGTGATCTTATGAAATGGTTAAAAAAACATAAACAAGATATTTTAGTATTACTATTATATAGCCTAATATATATCATAATTGTAGGAATACTTACCCGTGGAGAATTTGTTTTTGCCTCTACAACAGATTTTGAAATGCAACATTATATCTTTCCAGAATATTTTAGAAATTTATTTTATGATACCAAGGATTTATTTCCTGATTTTGCTTTAAATATTGGTGGCGGACAAAATATATATAATTTTTCATACTACGGTCTACTAAGTCCTATTATTTTACTATCTTACTTACTTCCTATGATACCAATGATTTATTATTTAATAGGAGCAAGTTTTATCATAGTAGTATCCTCCACATTTTTATTTTATAAGTTTTTATCCTCTCATCACTTTAAAACTTCTACTTGCATTATGGTATCACTACTTTTCTTATTCGCAACACCAATACTATATCATGCTAAAAGACACATCATGTTTATAAACTATTTTCCATTTTTAATACTAGGATTCTTTGGTATAGATCACTTCATAAACAAAAAGAAAATATTACTATTAACCATATCTACTACATTAATGATTTTTACTAGTTTTTACTATAGTGTATCAGGAATTATTGTCTTAATCATTTATGGTATTTATGAATTCTTAAAAAATCATTCTCCAAAGAAACTAGTAAAATTTTTATCTAGACTAGCAATACCATTTTTACTTGCAGTATTAATTAGTGCTATTCTTTGGTTACCAACAGCCTATACTTTACTTGCTGGTAGAGGAGGGACAATTAAAGAAATAGAGAAATGGTTATTATTTACACCTAATCTTAAAGTTTTATACACCGGATATGGTCCAGGAATTACACTATTAGAGTTTATTTTACTAGGACTATTAGTAATTGATAAAGACCAAAGAAAACATACTAAGTATTTAGCACTAATCCTATTAATTATATTTTTAATACCACTATTTAACTTTATATTAAATGGTACATTATATATCAATACAAAATCATTAATACCATTTTTACCATTAGAACTATTATTAATTGCAATTTGTTTTGAAACTTTATTAAAAAAACATAAAAAACTAAAAATTTACTTAGTAATATCAACTTGTCTTATTACTATTGCTGGTAGCGCAACAGATATGTTAATTCCAAAAGAAAAAGTAAATAGCAAAGAAGATAAAGACTACCAAGAATTAGTAGAAGAAATTACTAAAGAAGATCAAAGCTTTTATCGTATCGGGAATGAAACTTATACCTCATCTGCCTTAAACAGAGCATACTCCATGGATGAATACAAAAGTTCAGTATATTCTTCTACACAAAATAAATACTACCAAACCTGGGTACAAAAAGAACAAAAAAATAATGAAATCTATCGTAACAATATGATGCTAACACTATCTGGTGGAGTTTTATCACAGTCTATGATGGGAGAAAAATATATCATATCAAAAACTCCATTAAAAGATGGTTACAAATTAATAGATAAAAAGGGCGAGTTATTATTATATGAAAATGAACTTGCTTTACCAATTATCTATGCAGCTAAAGATAGTTTATCAAAAGAAGAATACCAAAACTTAGAATATCCTAAAAATGTTATTGCTGCCTATACCAAAAATATTCCAGAAGATGATATTTTTGAAAAAGTAGAATTAGAAATCAAAGATATGGAAAATATAGAGTTAACAAAAGAGGAAGATGTCGTAAAAATTAGAGCAGGAGCTAATGTTAAAATGACGGTAGTACCAAAAGAAGACTTAACAGATAAAGTATTATTTGTTACATTTAAAAACAAGTTTAACCGTGGATGCCATCATGAAAAAAATGATCAAACGATAAAAATAAATCACATCAGTAATAAACTTACTTGTAGAACATGGAAATATCACAATAATAATTATGTATTTCATTATATTTTGCTATCTCCAGAAGAATTAGAAATCACTTTTTCAGAAGCTTATTATAAGTTAGGGGAAATAGAAGTTGTTACAATACCTAAAAGTATATTAGAAGAAAGGCAAGAAGAAATAACACCAGCAAAAATAACGAAAGAAGGAATAAAAGGAGATACAATAACCGGAGAAATAGAAGTAGCAGAAAAACAAAATCTAGAAATTGCAATTCCTTATGATGAAGGATTTACCATTTTAGTGGATGGTAAGAAGCAAGACTATCAAAAAAGTCTTCAAAATGGTATGACATTAGAAATAGAAAAAGGAAAACACAAAATAGAAATTACTTATCACTCTCCATGGAAAAAAGAAGGAATGATACTATCTATCTTGGGAATAGTTCTATTATTAGGAATTTGTACTCGGGATGTTAAAAACAAAAAAGTATATAAATAGAGTGAAATGAATGTTATAATAACAATTAGAAAGAAGGAATATGATGGAACAATTAGTAACAGCAGACGCTAAAGTAGCAGATGTTATGGCAATAACTAGTGTGTTAGACCAATTGGATAATTTCAACCAAAATTTAAAAAAGCTAACAAAAAAATATAATCTAGCAGATATTACACATCATTTAAAAATTGCAACCAGAGGAGAATCTACATTGTTTAGGAAACGAGGAATCTATCAATTCTACCAAGAAAATAAAGATACAGTAGATACTATTGATAAAAATTCTGATATATTTATGTTTCTTTCACTCAATTATAAAGATGATGGAACGATGAAAGTAGACTTATCCTACTATTATGAATATTTATTAAATCATAAAGAGGAGAAAAAACAAATTCAAGCATTATTACAAAGATTAACAGAATTAAATATTAGGGAAATTGCAATGAATGAAGAGTTGGATTTTACTAAGGAAGAATACAAAGTAGAAACATGGTACTATCGTTCAGTTTTCAGTTCTATTACATATTTAGAAAATATAGAAATACTTCCTAATTATGAAACAGATGCTATTAAATATCGTTCTAAAGGATCAAATTATAAAATGCTAATAGGAAGTGAACCTTTTTCATATAAAAGAAATAAAATTGTTGTAAATAATATGACCTTTCCAATAGAAAGTTTACCAGAATCTGCCAGCTGGAAATATCTCTGGGATAATATTTTAAAACTTGTGGAAAGCACACAAGAATCTAAAACAGCACTTAAAAATTCTGTAGATTTAGATGTTAGTTTACAAGACTTAGAAAATCAAATGACAGATACTTGTAATACTTTTACTAGAATTGATGAAGTAAATAGTAAACCAGAATTAGTCGCTGCCTTAACACAAATAAAAAGTGGTATAGCAGACTTATATGGCATAAAAAGAGGTTATGATGCCAAAATAACAACAGAGCATCCATCTTTATCACAACAAACAATAAAAAAAGAAACAAATCAATATATAAAAAAGCGAGATAGTATGATAGACATTGATTAATAAAAAGTAAAAATTAACTAAAAAATACAGTATAATATAGTCGAGGTGAAGAAAATGCAACACAAAATGAAACTTTTAGAAAAGCCATTTAATAATATATTAGATGGTAGTAAAGAAATAGAATTTAGATTATATGATGACAAAAGAAAAAAAGTTCAAATTGGAGATACAATTGAGTTTTCTAAATTACCAGATCTAGTTGAAAAACTAAATGTAGAAGTTGTAGACTTATATCAATATCCTACCTTTAAGGAACTATTTATGCAATTAGGATATCATGACGAAGAGTTAGATAAAAAAGTAGAAGGAATGTATTCGATATATACGAAAGAACAAGAACAAAAGAATGGAGTCCTTGGAATAAAGGTAAAAAAATTAAGAAAATAAAATTATAAAAACTTTAAAACTTACAGAGACCAAAACTCTGTAGTTTTTCTTTTGCAACCAAATCTTTCACGAAAGCAACTAAAACGTGATAGAAAAGAAAGAAAAAATATAGTATTACTAGAAATATAACAAAACTGTAAGATTATATCAGCAACTTCTTTGCTATACTGATATCAAGAAAGGAACAAAAAGGAGTGATACTATGTCAAGTTTTAATGTTTTAGGATTAAAAGTAACAATACTATTATTAATTATATTGGTACCATGTATTATAATAGGAGGTATGATTTCTTTATGTTCTTTTCTAAAAGAAAAAATTAGTGAAATAAAGGACGGGATGCAAAGTGCCAAAAACACTAGAGGTAAAAAATCTAAAAAAGTATTATGGAACGAAAAATAATATAACAAAAGCAGTAAATGACTTATCTTTAGAAGTAGAGAAGGGTGAATTTACTGCTATCATGGGAGCATCTGGCTCTGGTAAAACAACACTACTAAATTGTATTTCGACAATTGACGAAGTAACTAGTGGACATATTTTTGTAAGTGGTAAAGATATTACAGAAGTAAAAGAAAAAGATCTAGCAAAATTTCGAAGAGAAAATTTAGGTTTTATCTTCCAAGATTTTAATTTATTAGATACGTTGACAATTTCTGAAAATATCTCTCTAGCTTTAATAATTAATAAAGAGGATGTAAATAAAGTAGAAGAAAAAGTAACAAAGATTGCAGAAAAATTAGGAATTAAAGAAATTCTAAATAAATATCTCTACGAAGTATCTGGTGGTCAAAAACAACGTTGTGCTTGTGCCAGAGCTTTAATCAATCAACCGGAATTAATACTTGCTGATGAACCAACGGGAGCCCTAGACTCCAAAAGTAGTAGAATGTTACTAGAGACTATGGAAGAGATGAACGAAAATTTAAATGCTACTATTTTAATGGTAACACATGATGCGTTTAGTGCAAGTTTTTGTAAGCGAGTATTATTTTTAAAAGATGGCAAAATATTTAATGAGATAAGAAGAGGAGAAAAGACTAGAAAAGAGTTTTTTAATGAAATATTAGATGTATTAACATTACTAGGTGGAGATGTCGCAAGTGTTAAGTAAATTAGCAATTCGTAATGTAAAAAGAAGTTTAAAAGACTATATCATCTATATTACAACAGTCGTGATGGCTTTCTCCTTAATGTTTGCTTTCAATTTTGTATCATTCTCAAGTGATATTATAGAGTTATCTGAAATGATGGAAAATTTAAAGTACGCAATTATTTTTGTTAGCTGTATTATTGTTTTCGTAATAGCCTGGCTTATCAACTATACGATGAAATTTATGTTTTCCAAGAGAAGTAAAGAATTTGGAACATACATGATTCTTGGAATCGAAAAGAAAGAAATTAATCACTTATTTTTAATAGAAAACTTAATTTTAGGATTTATCTCTTTTCTTATTTCCTTTTTTATAGGAATAATATTAGGAAATTTATTTTCTGCAATCGTAATGCGACTATTTGAAATGCCATATCAAATATCTCTTTCAACTTCTCTAACACCAGTCTTACTTTCTTTTCTATATTTTGTATTAATTTATACTTTTACTTTATTTAGAAGTAGCAGAAGAATGAAAAAAATGAAAATTCATGATTTGTTATATTTAGAGCAGAAAAACGAAGAAAAAATTTGGAAGAAGAAGAAATATAGAAATATTTTATTTATTATTTTTGTTATTTTAGGAATCACAGGACTATATTTATGTGATCATGCTTTTGTAATTTCAGATGACCCTAGTATGGTTGGTTATTTAGGAATATCGATTTTATTATTAATTATCAGTATTTATGGAATTACTTTTACATTAGGAGATTTTATTCTAGCGTTTATTAATAAAAGAAAAAAAATTAAATATAGTAAAGATAATCTATTTGTTGCGAAAAACTTTGAAGCAAAGTCAAGAACAATAGGGTTTACATTAGGAACACTATCTTTATTGATTACTTTAACTTTAGTCTGTATGAATATGTCATTTGTCATGAAAGATGCTTTTGAAAATAATGTAGAACAACAGGCACCATATGATATTCTAGTAGAAGGGATGTATAGTGATGTTGAAGAAAGTTGGACAGGAAGGCAAGATAATAGAAAGAAAGCATGGGAATATATAGATTATATTCACAAAAACTATGAAATAGAAGAAGAGTTACATTATCAAATTCTAACACTAAAAGATCATCAAGTTGCAAAACATATTAAAAATATCGGTAATAATGGTTTCTATGACTATGATACATATTTAAAAGTATCAGATTATAATAAATTATTAGAAATGTTAGGAGAAAAACCTATTCATCTAAAAGAAAACGAATACTTTGTAACTGGAGATAAAACTGTTAAAAAGTATTTAAAAGAAATCTCTCAAGAAAACGAAGATATTACAATCAACGGAAAACGTTTATCATTAAAGAGCACAACAACAGAAAACTTTCGTCTAGGTTGGTCAACAGGAAATAGTTTTTTAATAGTAATACCAGACAGCATTGCTAAAAACATGCAAATAGTAACAGAACTTTATGCTTTTGATACAAAAGAAGAAACGAAAGAATTAGATAATACAAAACTAGAAAAACTAGGATATTATGAATATAAAGACGGAGACTCATATTTTGCATATTTTCCAGTAACAGTAAGAGGATATTATGAATCATCTAATAAAACAGCTATGACTATATTTTCTTTCTCACTACTTTATATTAGTTTTATCTTTATTGCAGTAGTAGGTACGATTTTATCGATTCAAACATTAAGTGATTCTAATAAAAATAAATATCAATATAAGCTACTTAAAAAACTAGGAGTAGAAGATAGTAAAATAAAGAAAACTATCAGAAAACAAATCACTGCTAATTTCTTATTCCCGGTAATTTATCCATTTATTATTTCTGTTGTTACAGCTTTTTCTATTAATAGATTATTCTATGCTGTAACTAGCGCTTCTATGAATTATCTAGTGACTATATTGATTACGATAGGAATATTCCTAGCGATTTATGGAATCTACTATATCGCAACCTATATAACATTTAAAAATAATATTGAAGAATAACTCCATTAGGAGTTTTTTTCTTAGTAGCTATTTGTAAACTAAAAAATTAATTTTAAAATATAGAATATATGTTATAATAGTTAACAATTTCTAGGCTGATTATGTAGATATAGGTGATTTTATGAAATATAATGATTTTTGCCAACAGATGGAATTGCGTGAGAGAAAACCAAGACGAAAAGATAACTTAATTGCCGAAGAAGTTATTTCAGAGTATCTAAAAAGAACATGTAAAGTTGAACTATCAGACCAGGGAGAAAATTCTATAGAAGATTTGTTATATGAATATTTTTCAATAAAGGAATCGGTTGATGAAAAAGTTTTTCTTGAGGTGTTAGATTTCTATCATTTTAATTATTCTATGTCAATCCATAATGCAATTTATTATTTACTAGCAACTAAAAGAGACCATATTGATGGTATTAATCCTTTATTATGGCCAGGAGTTTATGATATAAAAAAAGATAAATCAAGATATATTTTAGATACTACTTTAGGAACTGTTGAAGTCTATCAAGCGAGTGATATTTTTTCTAATTCAAAATCGTTTCATATTTTTAAGAAGGATTTGACGGGTCAATGTTATGAGAGAAGTTATGATTTTTTATGTGAAAATCATGATTATCAAGCAGTGCTATCGTATATGCCGAACTTCTTTTATGGCGGACATTATCATGCTTATTTAGAAAAAGGTGATGAAGTTTTAGATATTGCATCTAATGCATTGTATGATTCTAAAGAGTCAATAGACAAAATATTATATGGTGAGGTAATAGCAAAATTAACATATAAGGAAGTACAGCAAAAGTTTAATACACTAAAAAATACGATACCTAATGTCAGTCCTAAAAATAAATTATTAACATTAGCATTATATTATGATAGAGCTAACATAAAACGAAGTGGAAAGAAAATATGATAGTGATTATCTTTATTAAGAGTTGTGACGTCTTCTTCTCCACACTTTGTTTGGTGTAAATTTTAAAAGAATAAGATATACTTACATTAGGTAGGTGATAATATGGATTGTAAAAAAGTTGGATTACTAATAAAAAAGAAAAGATTAGAAAAGAACATGACGCAACAAGAGCTAGCTGATAAACTTCATATCACGGATAGAGCAATCTCTAACTGGGAAAGAGGACTAAGAGCACCAGATATTTCTCTATTACAAGAGTTAAGCGCTATATTAGAACTTAATATATCAGATATTTTATCAGGAGAAGAACATGCTAGGCAAGGATTAAACATAACTGATAAAATAATCATTATTTTATGTCTATTAATTCCAGGAACAATTATCTCTGTTTCTTTAATGCTATCTTGTTTTAGAACAGAGTATATTTTAATAGGATCAATATTTATATTAATTGCCTATTTACTATTTCTAAAAAAAGAAAAAAATCAATACTTAAAAAAGAAAATAACCTGGCTACTCTTTATTTTATATATTATATTTTTACTATCTACAACAATTTATACAAAACTAATATCAGGTACCATTTATTCCAAATTACAAATAGAAGCAAATATCATTCCTTTTTCTTCCATCATAGAAACAATAACTCTCTTAGTAACAAAATCACAAGGAATCACTTATCTATTCAACTATTTAATCTTAGACATGCTATTATTCATACCATTAGGTATCTTCTTACCAATTCTTTTCTCTAAAACAATAAATATAAAAAGAATTATTTTAATTTGTCTATCGATTTCTTTTATAAAAGAATTATTACAATTACTTTTAAATGTAGGGATGTTTGATATAGATGATATCATATTAAATGTAGTAGGAGCATTGCTCTCTTATATAATATTTAAAAATATGGTACAATAAAGAAAGTGATAGATACAGTTATTATAAAAATCTAGGAGGCATTATGAAAATATTAATTGTAGAAGATGATATTAAAATAAGACAAGAATTAAAAACACTATTAGAACATCATCAATATGAAATAACCCTGATAGAAGATTTTACTAAAGATATAATAGAAGAAATTAATAAAACAGAAAAAGACTTAATTTTATTAGATATTAACTTACCAAACCAAAACGGGTTTGATATCTGTAAAAAAGTAAAAGAGAAAGAGTCTGTTCCTATTATTTTTGTAACAAGTTGTACCGGAGAAGAAAGTGAATTAAAAAGTATTATATCAGGTGGAGATGACTTTATTACTAAACCATATAATAAGGATATTTTATTAGAAAAAATAAAAAGAACAATAAAAAAACAAGATCCAGTTCAATATAAGGAAATAAAACTAGATAATGTTACTTTAGACTTACATTTATCTTTAGTAAAATATCAAGATAATGAAGTAGAACTAACTAGAAATGAATTTCGAATTCTATATTACTTTTTCATAAATCCTAAAAAAATAATTACCAAAGAAGAACTTCTAGATTATCTATGGAATGAAAAATACTATTTAGATGATAATATTTTAACAGTAAATATTAATAGATTACGTAAAAAACTAGAAGAAATTGGACTACAAGATTTTATAACTACAATACGTAAGAAAGGATATAAAATAGGATGATAAATTACATAGAAGAAAAAATTGCTTTAATCCTCTGGTACCTAGCATTTGTTTTATTGCAATTAATTATTATGTTTTTATTAAATATGGATACTAGCTTTTTAACGTTATCTTTAGTTCTATACCTGACTTTATTATTTATTTACCTCATAATTAGTTATTTACTAATAAAAAAGAAAAATCAGAAGATTAAAAATATAGTAGATGAGTTAGATGAAAAGTATTTAGTATCAGAACTAATTAAAAAACCAAAAAATCTAGAAAATGAAGCCTATTATTATGTTTTAAAGAAAGCAACGAAAGCCATGAATGATAAGATTACAGAATTAGAACATAAATATCAAGACTATGAGGAGTATATTGAAACATTCGTACACGAAGTAAAAACTCCATTAGCAGCAATATCATTATATAGTGATAATAAAAAAGACCAAGAATTAAAACAAGAAGTAAAAAAGATAGATAATTTAGTAGAACAGGTATTATTCTATGCTAGAAGTGAAAATACCGAAAAAGATTATTTTGTAAAGAAAATAAAATTATCTGAAATCATTCATCAAGTAATGATGCAGAATAAAGATTATCTATTAGCAAATAATATTATAGTTGAAGTAGAGAATTCAGATGTTATAGTCGCAACCGATGAAAAATGGGTGATATTTATTCTAAATCAAATTATCAATAATTCTATAAAATATATGGATAAGAAAGAAAAGAAAATCCAAATGAATGTAATAGAAGATAAAAATAAAGTAATTTTAGAAATTAAGGACAACGGTTGCGGTATCAAAGAAAGTGACATCTCTAGAGTATTTGATAAAGGTTTCACAGGGAGCAATAGAAAAAAAGAACATTCTACTGGCATAGGATTATATTTGTGTAAGAAACTATGTGATAGACTACACCTAAATATTGCAATAGAAAGTAAAGAAAAAGAATACACAATAGTTAGTATCGTCTTCCCGAAAAGTTCGCTACATGAATAAGAAAGGAGAAAAGAAAAAGTGCAAGCACCTCAATATTTAAATTTTAATTATGAATTAGATAAATATTATAATCATGAAAAAATAACTGACGGTATACTAGAACCTGAAGAATTGTTAGATATGTTTCATATGACAGAATTTCCATATTTTGATTGGGAACACTTACGCCTTAGACAATTACTAATAGACCAAAAACATTTATTTGTAGGTGATATAGATAAAGTAAGTGATAGGATAGTAAATACCTATTTAGCTTATAATGACGCTTTTGATTTATGTAAAAAAACAGGAATTACTTATGGTAATTTAATTCGCTATATTGATCGCTATCCGGATGCAGTAAATAAAGAAGAAAAACAAACATTTGAACAGTTACTAGCTCAAAATAACATCTGGTTAAAGAAATCATTATTCCAAGAAGCACAAATAAAAGGGCAAGATATCATCAGAATATGCTATGCCTTTTCTAACACTTATAGTGTGATGAATACACTATGTAGAAATATCGCTTTACCAGAATCGTATTTTGAAGATGTTAGTGGAATGATGCTATTGCAAACAGTAAAAGATGAAATAGCGATACCAGAATCTATAGAAAAAGAAAATAATCACTATCTGGTAAAAGTAAAGAAAACAATTTACACATAAGTAATAAAATAGTAAAATAAGGACGAAGGTAACAGTATGGAACAAAAGAAAAAATTAGAACCAAAAAGCATCTATGATTACACTAAAATATTAGAAGAAATTTCTGACTATGACGATGTAAGAGGGATTTTTTTATCATGCCAAATACCTGAATGGGAAACAGTAAAAGAAGAGGTAACGAGCGAGATTATGTCATCAGACCTATATCAAATAACTAGTGATAAAAAGACAATGTTACAGTTCGGTTTACAAAAGGCTAAAGAGAATCATGAAATTTATAAGAAAGCCTTAGAAATTTGTAGAAGAGCAGGACTGGACTGTTGTAGGATGGTAGAATATATTGGAAATTATCCAACCAGTTATCCTACACCAAAAGAAAATGAAAAAAATAAAGAAGTAGAAAAGCTATTAGAAAAATATGACATCATGCCATCTTACTATGCTTATGGTGATAAAGATCTATTACAAATTACTGGAGATAATATCAATCGTATTGATGATACCATGACTCGTAGCCTAACTGTTACTCAGAGAATTTTAGAATTATCAAAAAATCCTACAACATACTTTACTATAAATAAAGAAGAAGAGTATCTAAATTTAGTAGCAGAAGAAGTAGCTTTTCCTAAATCTATTTATCAAAATGAGAGAAAATCTTATCGAGAAAATAGAAAAATATATTTAAAAAAACAAGGTTTAATATAAAATAACAGTTATAGGTATAAAATCTATAACTGTTTATTTAAATTTAAATAAGAATAATGAAAATATTATATTAAATTCATAGATTAAGCACCTTCTATTTGGTATAATAAAAAGGGAGGATAACTATGAAAGAAGATGAATATTACAATTTAACAGATGATAAAGAAATGCAACAAAAACATTTATATGCTCAAAGACTATGCCATGAACATAATTTACTAGATCCAAAAGAATTTGAACAAAGGCAAGAGTTGATAAAAAACTATTTAATAGTATTGGAAAAAATTTCACGATAGAACAACCATTTCATTGTGATTATGGTTATTTTATTACAATAAGGGATAATTTTTATGCTAATTATAATCTAACTATCTTAGATACAGCGAAAGTGAGTATAGGAAATAATGTCTTCATAGGACCTAGCGTAAATATTTATGCAGCAACTCATCCATTAGACGTAGAAAGAAGAAATAAAAATCTAGAAAAAGGCGTCCCTATCTCCATTGGAAATAATGTTTGGATAGGAGGAAATACAACGATTCTACCAGGTGTAAATATTGGAGATAACACCGTAATAGGTGCTGGCAGTGTAGTAACCAAAGATATTCCATCTAATGTATTAGCAGTAGGGAATCCCTGCAGAATAATAAAAAAATTATAAATTACTTGCAAAAAGAAAAAAAATAAGTATAATAGAGTAATAAAAAAGAGGTGGAAGTATGAGAAATTATATTCGTTATATTATTTTATTAGTATTAATAATCGCAGGAGGACTATTGGTGATTTCTGTTATTAATAAATTTAGTGAACCAGACGTTTCTAAAGTAGATAATGGAAATAAAACAGAAGAGACTACTACCGTAGATAAAGAAGAGGAACCTACTTTAGATGTAGATACCACAGAAACAGATACAGAAAGCTCTGATTCATCATCCACTTCCGATACTAATACCAATGATAATTCCATAGAGAATGTAACTGTTCCAAATACAGCAACAGGAGATAAAACAGAAGGATCAACAGAAAACATTCCAACATATTCTGAATATAAAGGAAACATTGTTATTGCAGAAGAAGAAAATTAAAAAAGTCATTTGCATGACTTTTATTTTTTTACTATAAATTATTTTATTGATATAACTCCTGCTTAATTAAATCTAGATTATTGTTCATAATATTAATATAATTTTTCTTATTAGTTCGATCACTATCAGTTAAGATATTTAATTTATGTAATTTTTGTTCCTTCAAGTCAGGATAATCTGCAAGTAATTGTTTTGCTTTATCATTTAACTCGTCACCCTCGAACGTATATAAGTAAGAAATTTCACCATTACTAATCAATTCACTGGCATCACTAACTGTTTTATCAGTAGCATCATTATCAATACAAATAACATTTAAACCAAATTTTTCTAGATATTTTAAAGTAGATGTAGCAACAACAATAGTTTTATGTTCCGTATTTTCAACTGCAACTCGGTAATCTGCATCAAGTTCAGATAGTGTAACTTTCAACTTTTCATAGTTTTCATCAATATCTTTTTTAATATAAGTACTAGTAGCATATTCTTCTAATCCTAAGCGAACATTTTGTGCCATCATTAATAACGATGCAGGATTCAACCATAATTCCTCAGGTGAATAATCAGTTTCCAATACATAAGCAGAATCAATGATTTTTAAATCTGGATTTAAATCTAGCAAATCAAAAGTTAAATCGCTTTCTTTTTCAATTAAACCATTATATATAAATAAATCATAATTACTAAAATCTCTTTCTTGCTTATTATTAATGCGATAGGTATCAGTATCAACACCATCAGGATAAACAGCAGTAATACTAGCGTGATCTCCATATAATTCTTCTGTGATATATTCATTAGGATAGTTAGTTACTAAAATACGAATATCATCCATATCATCTCTCTTACAACCAGTAGTCGTAAAAATAGCAGTAATAAATAATATAAATAGTAATAATAATTTTTTTGTTTTCATGTTCTTTCTCCTTACTTTTGGCACAGGGTCAAATCCATATCCACCTAGAGGATGGCATCTAAGAATTCTCTTAATTCCCAAATAACCACCATAAATTACACCAAATCGCTCGATAGCTTCTATCATATAATTAGAACAAGTCGGTATAAATCTACAACTAGCATGAAAATTGCCAGGTATCTTTTGATATAAGCGAATAAGTGCGATAAAAAACCTCTTCATGGAAATCCCTCTGTTATAATATTACTATTTAATTTTACTATAATCCACATAAAATAGCAATTATAAGTATACTAATTTCTTGTTTTTTGTTATACTAGATATGGTGATTATATGGACGAATTATTTAAAAAAATAAAAATTACTCCCAAAAATGAAAAGCTATACTTAACTGCATTTTCACACAGTTCTTACGCAAATGAACATAAAGCAAAACAAGATTATGAAAGATTAGAATTTTTAGGAGATGCTGTGCTAGATTTAGTAGTAGCAGATTATCTTTATTCTAATAAAAAAGAAACAGAAGGAGAAATGACAAAAGTAAGAGCAAGTTATGTTTGTGAAAATGCATTATATGAATATTCGATGTCCTTAGGATTAAATCAATATATTAGAGTTGGTCATGGAGAAGAAAAAGAAGGCGGAAAATTTAAAAAAGCGATTGTTGCTGATATCTTTGAAGCATTAATTGGAGCAATCTACTTAGATTTAGGATATGCAACAGCCAGAAAAACAGTGTTAAATATTATTGTGCCATATATTGAAGATCCTAATATTACATTTTTTAGTGATTATAAAAGTGCTTTACAAGAATATGTACAAACAACACAACAAAGTCTGCAATATGAATTAATTAAAGAAGAAGGACCTGCTCATAACAAATCATTTACAGTACAAGTAAAAATAGATGATATCATTTATGGAGTAGGAGTATCAGGTTCCAAAAAAGAAGCAGAGCAAGAAGCTGCTAAAGTAGCATTAAGTAAACTTGCAATTTAATTTGTAAATTAAAAAAAATATGATATAATAAGAATGTTGCCAAAAGGGATTTTATGAAAGAAAATGATGATATTCATTTAGATGAATTAGCTTCACTAATGGATGAGGATAGAAAAAACTTAGTAATTACAAGTCTAGAAAATATTGGTTTAATTAAAAACGATACTATGACAGTAGAAATCATAGAAAATCAAAAAAGATTACATGACATGATATATGAGATGTATGAAATAGAAAAAGATAAATCTGATTCTATCATACATTCCTTATTAATTGAGAATTTTATGCTTTTAGAAATAAATAGAAATTTAATAGAATTATTTATTTTGTTAAAAAAGACACCAGAAGACTCTAAAACTATAGTAAAAGAAGTTGTGGAAGTAGGATTAGATTTAACTCCACAAAATTCAATAGATGATATTTATACATATTTATTTGAAAATAGTAAAGAAGATGTAGAAAAGTCAGAAATAAATTATCAAAAAGTTTTAAAAATGAAAGGAGACAAATATGAGTAAAATAAAAATTTTTGCTTTAGGCGGTCTGAATGAAAATGGCAAAAATATGTATATAGTGAATGTAGATAAAGATATTTTTGTATTTGATGCCGGATTAAAGTATGATAACGATATTAAATTAGGAATAGATTATATTATTCCAAACTTTGACTATTTAATAAAAAACAAAAAAAATATTAAAGGAATATTCTTATCTCATGGTCACGAAAGTAACATGGGAGCAATTCCAGATATATTAGAACAACTACCAAATATCCCGGTATATGGTACTAAATTAACATTAGAAATGGTAAGAAATGACTTAGAACCAGAACAATTAAAAAAGGCAAATTTGAAAGAATTTAAACCACATACAAAATTAAATTTTGGAAAAAACTATATTTTCCCAATTAGCGTAACACATTCTATTCCAGACGCTGTATGTTTTGTATTATATACACAGGATGGAGCAATCGTCTATACCGGAGACTTTGTATTTGATGCTACGATGACGGGAGCTTATAAAACAGATATTGGAAAGCTTGCCTACGTCGGAAAACAAGGAGTACTATGCTTATTATCAGAATCATTTTATGCGGATAAAGCTGGACATACTTCACCACATAATAGAGTAGCCGGATTTATTCGAGAAGTATTAGCAAAAAATCCAAATAGAATAATCGCAACAATTTTCCCAGCTCATTTTTATCGTATTCAAGAGATTTTTAATGAAGTATCAAATACCCATAGAAAAATGGTAATCATGGGAAAAGGATTGCAAGATATGATAAATAAAGCAATCGAAGAAGGATATCTAACAGTAGATAAAAGTAAGATTGGTACGCTTTCGGATTTAGAGAGTAAAGATACCGTTGTTTTAATATCTGATGAGAAAGAAAAACCTTTTAATAATTTAGAAAGAATTATCAAAGGATATGATAAATATATCAAGATAAAAGAAACAGATACCATCTTTATTACAGAACCAGCATATCCTGGAATAGAAAAACGTTCCGCTCTAATCATGGATGAAATTGCGATGCTTGGTGCAAATGCCGTAAGTCTATCCAGTAAAAAGCATCTATCACACCATGCTTCTCGTGAAGATTTAATGATGATGATTAATTTAATGAATCCAAAGTACTACTTTCCTGTGAAAGGGGAATATAGAAATCAATATGCCAATGCCGAAGTAGCAGAAGAATTAGGAATACCAAAAGAAAATATAATCCTAAAAGAAAATGGCGACGTAGTAGAGTTTATTAAAGGAAAATTAATAGATAAAAAAGAACATGTAGAAGTAGACCAAATTTTAATTGATGGAAAAAGTCAAGGAGATATTGGTAACCTAGTATTAAAAGATCGTGAAATGCTAGGAGAAAATGGTATCGTTATCATTAGTTGTACCTTAGATAAACAAACAAAAGAAATATTAGGAGGTCCAGAAATATTAACTAGAGGTTTCGTCTATGTAAAAGAAAGTCAAGATTTGTTAGAACAGACAAAAGAAATTGCTAAAGAAACCATAGAGGCAAACATTGAAAAGAATACAAAACGAGTAGATTATGCAAAAATAAAGAATGAAGTAAGAGATTACCTAGGTAAATTTTTCTACCAAGAAACAGAATCAAAACCAATGATTATTACAGTAATCCAGGAAGTATAATATGAAGAAGAAAACAATTCTACTACTACTATTAGTAATAGGAATAACTACAGGATGTAGTCCTAAAACAGGCACAATGACCTGTACAATGAAAACATATCCAGCAGATGGAATCACTATACGTTCTACTTATGTTGCTACCTACAAAAATGAAATTGTAACAAAACTAAAAACAGTAGAAAAAATAACATCTGAGGATAAAAATAACCTAGAAGTATATCAAGAAAAAATAGATGAGTTATATTCTGGTTATCAAGGTATTAAATATTATACCAACACTACAAAAATTAAAGGTAATACCCTAACTAGTACCACTACCATACAATATAATAAAGTAGATACAAAAAAATTAATTGAAGCTGATAGTGGCAACGCCAATGTAATAAAAAATGGCAAAGTTCAAATTAACACTTTAGAAAAATTATATAAACAAAACGGATGTAATTGCAAAAAGAAGGGATAATATGCTTTATAGAGCAAAAGTATATAGTGTAAAACAAGATCATAGTATAGAATATCTAGCTGATGGAATAGTAAGTAAAAAAACATTTGGTCCTGCAATGGATCCAGTTGGTAAATTTTATTACACACTAATTACGCAAGATTTCGAAGGAAACATATCTGGTATAAACGAAGATACATTAAAAACAGAAGGGCAGATATTAGCAGTATTTAAAAATGATTTAGTAAAAGAAAACAAAGCTGACCCGGGTTTTGTCAAAGACTATGCAGAAGAATACTTTGAAATAAGCCCTATTAGAGAACAACAAGAGGCAATAACAGAAAATAGAAGAATAATAAAGTATGTAAAAAATAAACAGTTTTAACTTCGGTTAAAACTACATGTCTCCGTAGCTCAGTAGGATAGAGCAATCGCCTCCTAAGCGATAGGTCGGCAGTTCGACTCTGCCTGGGGACACCATAGGAAATAAAGCCCTTGATATACAAGGGTTTTCTAAATTTTATATATTTTTTATCACTGGAGGATAAATCAAGAAAGAGATATGAATATCTAAAAAGGAGGAACATCATATGACAAACCTAGAATTTGAAGAGGTAATAAAGGTAATATCAAAACAAAACCCTACATTATTACAACCATCGAAAGAAGCTTCTGCTATGTCATGCTACTATATAGGATCAATAGAAATTAGTTGTAATAAAAGTCCAATTAAAACGCAATTAGTAAAAATTAATGGAAAAATACCCTTAGAAGTTGCAAAAACAATATATGAAAAATATTCCGATCCTCGATATGGAATCAAAATTTCTCAAACAGCATATCCATTAAACTTTAATCCCAACCCGGTAGATTATGCTGTAGACGAAGTCTATGAAAAAGAAATACATCACTATCAAATGCAAGGGCCAGAAGTTTTAGCAAAAAATAAAAAAAGAGCACTAGAAAGACTACATCAACGACCAGAAAAAAATAAATACATTAAAAGGTATTTAATAAGTACAAAAGAAGGTTTAATTGCTGTAATAACAGAATTAGAAAAATACTTAGCAAAAGAAGAAAGAAAAAGACATCTATTTGCAAATAAAATTATCTCCTTGACGGATGTCCTTGCGGAAAAATCAAAGGAAGATTTAGAAACAAGCGATAGAAAAAGAAAAGAAATTTCAGAAGCAGTCCTAAAAAAAATCTTAGAAAAAACACATCCTGAACTATCAACACAAGACTGGCTAAATGAACTTCAAGAAAATCAAACCATATTTAGTGAACTTTTAGAAATAGAAGATAACAATAAAGAATTTCAAAAACTAAAAGAGGCATTAGACAATTTTGATAAAGCAATAAACCCTTATATGAACGAAGAAATTCAACTAAAAGAAATAAAAGAATATCAAGAGAATATAGTGATAGAAGCTGATTATGACTCTTCTAATAAGAAAATTTCCATAAAAATTAGCAGCCCTAAAGAAAAAGCTACGGAGTTTTATCCAAGGGTAGTGCAAACTGTAAAATCTTTAGAAGGCATATCTTATACTATAGAATATGACTATGGAGATGGCAGTGCTCTACTAATGAAGCACGAATATAGTATTCGTCAAGGTGAAGTTCTTACTATAAATAGATACTTATATAATTGTATAACGCAAAGAACAGTCTATAATATTACAAACGGAACAATAAAAACCCTTGGTAATGAAGAGATAAAAGTAGATGCTAACATGCAAGAGACAATCACAACAGATGTTTTAACAGCAACCAGCCTGGCAACATCAATTACTACTAATAATATGGCTAAAAAAAGCAATAGAAAAAAATTATGTAAAAAGAAATAAAATTAATCATATAAATATAAAAAGGAGAGACTAATGACAAAATTACAAGAAGTAATAAAAACAGCTAGTAAAAGCATAGAAAAACTACAAACAAACAGAACAAAGAAAATAGATCCCTTAATAGATGATAGAACATTAAAATTAAGGTTATATGGATTAGATAATATCTTTTTTGACTCAGTAGAAAAATTAGAAAGTTATAGATTACAAAACCAAATTGCAACAGATGATTTTTACGTATTAGACTATATGAATACTTTAGCAGGAAGAAAAGATGTAATACGACAAATAGATACTACTGGTAGAATTGCCTTATATACCGTAATAGATGAAAATGGCTATGGAAAATATAATTCCATAAAAAGTCAAGAAGCAAAAAGACCTATCTGGGAATATCACGAAGGAAGTATAGAATGGATGTATCAACCATTTAAAGACCATGGTATTAAACTAACAGATGATATTTATGAAAATACCGAAAAAAAATATCAATATATCAGAAAAAGAATTAGGAACCATAATACCATAAATAAACAATAAGACTCTAATAAAAAATAGAGTCTTTTTTTCAATATTGACATCAAAAATAAGGTGTTATATAGTAAATTTAGAAAATGGAAAGACGAGGCAGAGAAATGATAAAAAATAAATACTACAAAATAACATTAAATGATGAAGAAAACACCACTTTACTAATGAGAGTCAGAAAAGATTTTTATACCGAAGGTTTCATAGTAGATAAACCAGGACTATTACAGGGTTATTATGATTTTTATATTGCCCTACGACTATGTATATTAACTGACACAGATGAAAGTATATTCGAGCATTATGGGTTTGTGAAAAATAGAGATGAAGATATAGCATATGCCATGTTAGATGAAGAATTAATAAATTATGGTAAGGTAGACTCTTTTTCATATATAGAAGAAGAAATAACAGATACCAAAGAAATTAGTAATATAAATTATTTGATTAGAAATAAAGTAAAAGAATTAAATAATAACAATCAAACAATGTATCAATTTATGCTAAAAAGAAGGCAGGGACATTTTAATGAATTAAAAGGCGAGTTGACCGAGCCAATTTATGACACTAAGGGAGGAAGTTATATTCCAATAGAGGATCCTAGTTTTCCTTATACAAGAGAAGATCTACAAGAAATAAAAGCTTATTTACAATCTCTAAACGAACCATATCGACCTATAAAAGGAAGAGATGAATTTGGAAATCGCATTAGAACAAAAAAGAAGAAAAATAAAGCAGCCAAAGTAAAAACCAAAAAAAGAAAAGAGGTAAGAACATGAAAGAGTTAGAATGGAATTTATCCACCCTAATAACAGGAGAAGAAGAATTTAAAACAAAAATAGAAAAAATAAAAGTAAAACAAAAACAATTAGAAAAATACCAAAACGAACCATTAACAAAAAACTCTCTATTAACTTTCCTCCAAGAAACCGAAAAGATAAAAGAAGAGGCAAATAAAATTTTAATATATGGCTCTCTATGCTATTACAAAAATATAAATGATCAAAAAACTAATAGCTTAAAAACACAAGCAGAAGAGTTCTATAATGAAGTAACATCCAAGCTAAACAAATTAAACTCTAGAATTTTATCTCTAAGCGAAGACACAATAAAACAATATCTAGAAGAAAACCCTGATTTAGAACAATATAAATTTTATCTAAACAATCTATTTCGTCTACAAAAACATCAAAATAAAGATTCTAATAACCAAAAAATAAAAGAAAACAATAATGCTATCAACAAACAAGTTACAACATATAATTCTCTAGTTCAAAATATGAAGTATAAAGATATTAAAGAGAATCAAAAAACAATAAAACTAACTCCTATCAACTATAACAAATTCTTATCCTCTAGAACAAAAGAAGTAAGAAAAGAAGCATATTTTAGTATCAACGAATCATACAAAGAAAAACAAGAAGAATTCGCTACCATATTAGATACAATTTATGGATATCGAATAGAAAATAGTAAATTAGAAAATTATTCTTCTGTATTAGAAAAGATATTATTTGAAGAAAACATTGATAAAAGCGTAATAAAAACCTTGATTCACTCTGTAAATAAAAACATTCCATTAATAGAAGAATACTTTGAAATAAAAAAAGAAGTATTAAAAGAATCAGTATTAAATATCTATGACTTAAATATTCCTCTAGATACTTCTCTTGGAAAAACGTATACCTTAGAAGAAAGCATAAAAATAATAAAAGAGGCACTGCAACCATTAGGAAAAGAATATTTAAAAGCAGTAGATTTCTTATTAGATGGACATATTGATGCGATAGCAGATAAAAATAAATATCAAGCCTTAACTTTTTCCTGGCACACGTATTCTTTTCTTAATTTTAAAGGATCTTATAACGATATAAAGAATTTAATCCACGAACTAGGTCATATCGTAAACTATTATTTTTCTATGCAAAAGCAACCATTCTTCTATGAGGACAGTACCATATTTGTAAGTGAGATAACATCTATTGTAAATGAAATATTATTAAATAGATATTTATTAAAGACTGCATCCAGTAAAGAAGAAAAAATATTTTACTTAAGCAAAGAAATAGAAAATTATATTACCACAGTATTTAAACAAACTATGTATACAGAATTAGAAGAGAAATGGTATAACACAAAAACACAAGAAAGCTTAACTGTAAAAACATTATCCGATACTTATTTTAATATGTTAAAAAAATATTATGGCAGCAACATAATATATGAAGATATAACTAACATAGAATGGACTAGATTAGGACACTTATATAGATTCTGTTATTATCCTTATAAATACGCAACAGGACTATTAATGGCTAGTACGGTAGCAACTTCACTTTTATATAACCATACATTAACAAAAGAAGAATATATTACATTCTTATCTTCTGGAAGTAGTAATTATTCCTTAGAATTAATAAAAATTCTTCATCTAGATTTTAAAGATTCTAATATCATAAACCAAGGCTTTGAAATACTAAAAAAAGATATAGAAGAATTAAAAGAATTAATAAAAGAATAAAAATATAAGAAAGATTTTTCATATAAATGAAAAAATATGATATGATTAAAATAGAATAGAGGTAAGAGTATGAGAAATAAGAAAAAATTAATCACATCATTACTAGTAATTATTATTGCTGGTATATTTTATTTATTTGAAGGATATCCGATAGAAGAGAAAGGTCAAAATACAAATCAAAGAGTAGAAGAAGTACCAGTAACAGCAGAAGATAGATTAGAAGTAACATTTATTGATGTAGGACAAGCAGATTCCATTCTATTAGAAAATGAAGGTCAATATATGCTAGTAGATGCTGGAAACAATGAAGATGGTCCTAAATTAGTGACTTATCTAAAAGGATTAGGAATAACGGACTTTAGTTATGTAGTAGGAACTCATCCACATGAAGATCATATTGGTGGCCTAGATGATATTATAAATAACTTTAATATTAAAACTTTTTATATGCCCGATGTTGTAACAACCACTAAAACATTTGAAGAAGTATTAGATGCCCTAGAAAGTAAAAACATTGCTTTAAGCATTCCCAACAAAAACGATACCTTTAATTTAGGGGATGCAACTGTAAAAGTATTATATGTTGGAACAGAAGAGGAAAGTGATCTAAACGACACCTCAATTGTTCTAAAAGTAACTTATCAGAATGTAAGCTTCTTACTAACAGGAGACGCTTCTACCAAAGTAGAAGATAGTCTAGATAGAAAAGATTTAGAAAGTACTGTCTTAAAAGTAGGACATCATGGTTCTTCTACCGCTACCAACGAAGAGTTCTTAAACTTAGTAAATCCTAAATATGCAGTAATATCCGTAGGAAAAAATAATCAATACGACCATCCTCATACAACCGTTCTAAACACTCTAGCAAGCCATAATATCACAACTTATAGAACAGATGAAGATGGTACCATACAAATGATTACAGACGGAGTAAATATAGAAATAAATACAATGAATACTGATACGAATGGATAGTGATACAATGTATGCAATAGATCAAATAGAAGAAAATATAGTACTAGCAGAAAAACTAGATACGAAAGAAAAAATAACATTAAAAAAAGAGAGTTTTCCTTTTCCAATACATGAAGGATTACTCTTTTCTCTAAAAGATAACACTCCCGTGTTAGAACAACAAAAAGAAGAAGAAAGAAGAAAATTACTACGCGAGAAAATGGAGAGATTAAAACGTCATGAGTAAAAATAAATATCGTCTACCATTTCTAGGAACCTGGTATATAGAATATGGTGGAACAACAAAAAACACTTCTCATTCCTGGAATATCCCAGGACAAAGATATGCCTATGACTTTGAAATTAGAAAAGATAACCTACCATATCATGATGATCAAACAAAGTGTGAAAACTATTATTCATATCTAGAAAATATCTATGCACCAGCAGATGGATGGATAGTAGATTTAGTAAATAAATATGAAAATACACATATTACTGAAGATAGGAAAATAATCAATGACTGCCCTGAACCAAAAGGAAACTACATCATACTAAAACATAATCATGGAGAATATAGTACTATTTGTCACATAGAAAAAGATACTTTTGAAGTATCCTTAGGAGAAGTAGTAAAAGAAGGACAACTACTGGGTAAAGTAGGCAATAGTGGCAATACTCAAGGACCACATATTCATTTTCAAGTACAATTAGGAATGGATACAGACTATGATACTGGAGTTCCCATTACATTTAAAAACGCCTATTACAAGAACAAAAAGAAAAAAACATTAGAACAAGGAATAGAAATAGAAGGTAGATAAAATGATAGAAGATAAAATATCTGATACAACAATAGAAGACCAAGAAATAAATAAACATTTCGAAGAATTAGAAATAACAAATAGTACTTGCAATAAAATTAATTGGAAAGACTCTAAATTTGACTATTTAGAAATTACTAACAGTAAGATAAATAATTGTATATTCTCAAATATCAACTTAAGTGAACAAACATTTTATAAAGTAGTATTTACAAACTGTAACTTGATAGGTACCAATTTTTCCTCTGCTTTTTTAAAAGAAATAGAATTTAAAGATTGTAATCTATCTTATTCTACATTCTCAATGGCCTCACTAGAAAAAGTAACATTTACAAACTGCAATTTAAAAGAGTCTTCTTTTTATAAAATAAAACAGAAAAAATTACAGTTTAATAACTGTAATCTAGAATCACTCGATGTCTTCGAAACCAATCTAGAAGGAATAGATATTAGAACCTGTAATATCAATCATATAAAAATCGATATTCCAAGTATGAAAGGACTAATCGTAAACGAAACACAAGCCCTAGCACTAGCTAAGTTTTTACAAATAAAAATAGAATAAGGAGAGCTTATGACCTTAGGAAATATAGAACTATATAAAAACATATTACTGTATATACTACTACCAATTACTATTGTATTTTGTCTTATCGTTTTATTTTTTAAAATTTCTAAAAAAGGAAGTATCAAAATACTATTTCAACTAACGTATATATTATTTATTCTATATTTTATTTATGCACTATTTCTATCTTTTTACGAATTATTTAATCTAAAAAGAATAAAGACAAGTAATCATAAATTATTAGTAATGATCTGGATTATCATGCCACTCTTACCAGGACTAGCAATGATATATTTTGGTAGAAAATATAAAAGTCTAAACAAAGAAGATTAAGAAGTCTTCTTTTTTAGTTTCTGTTTAATATCACTTTCTACATAATAAATTTTAATATCCTCTTTTTTTAATTCTTCTTCGACATCCTTTGAAATATTACAATTAGTAACTACAAACTTTACTTTCGATAAGTAAATTTTCTTTTTTGTATGATTTTCTATTTTTTGAACTAAGTTATTAAATTTTTCTCCCTGTTCTTGATAATATTCGTATTGATATTCCAAACCAGCCTCACCCTTGATAGGAATAATTTCTTTTAAGTACAAAATTTTATTACCATCATGACAAGAATAACCAACTCCCTGAATGATTGCTAAATCATTTAATTCAACATACTTAGGTATCTTAAAAATAAAAATTGGTAACAGCAATAAAATTAGTACTAAACCATGTTTTAATAGCTTCATAAATTCCTCCCGCGAACTATATTATCTGTTAAATAGGAATTTCTTCTTTTAATTTTATCTTCTTTTCTAATAACGGAATCCCGCCATTCGTATTTATCAAAAGGAATAATAGGGGATAGGTAAGAAAATTGAAAACTCTTCATAGAAAGAAGTTTATAAAATAAGAAAATAGCTCCTACCAAAACACCATATATTCCAAAGAAAGCAGAAAGTAGTAAAATAATGATTTTATAAAAACGAATCGCATTGACTAACTCATTAGAAGGAAATATTAAGGCCGCAATCGATGAGATAGCAATAATAATTATCATAATAGGGGATACAATTCCAGCACTAACAGCCGCATCACCTAAAATAAGTCCTCCTAAAATAGAAACTGCACTACCAGTAGTTGCTGACATTCTAATATCAGACTCTTTTAATATTTCAAATGCAATAATCATAAATAGTGCTTCAATATAAGCAGCAAACGGTACAAAAGTTCTACCTGCTTTTAAAATAAGCAAGAGTCGGTAAGGCACCAGATCATAATTTCTAGTCGTAACTGCAATATAAATAGCTGGTAAAAATATCGCAACAAAAAACGCAATCACTCGAATTACTCTAATAAAAGTAGTATTACTGTTTTTTTGATAATAATCATCAACCGTATGAAAATAATCTAAAAAGAAACTAGGAAGAATCAAAGCATAAGGACTTAAATCAGTAATCACCACAACTTTCCCTTCTAATAACGCCATAGATGCCCGGTCTGGTCTCTCACTCATCATTACCGTAGGAAATAGAGTATGGTCTCCTTCTAAATACGATTTTAAATAACTAGAATCAATAATACCATCAATGTTAATTTTTTCAAGTTGTCTACATACATCCTCAACTAAACCATCTTTTACAATACCCTTCATCGATAATACCGCAACACGAGTCTTCGTATAACGACCAATTTCCATATCACGTGACTCTAACTTTGTCGTTTTAATTCTTCTCCTAATAAGACCTAAATTCGAATTAAAATTTTCAGTAAAACTATCTTTAGGACCAGTAATCGATAATTCACTTTGAACAGAGGTAACACCACGATCTAAAATAGCACGAACTTCAATCGCATATATTTTTTTATAAACTAAAACAGCAAATCCCTGATTCACAAAAGAAAAAACATCTTTCTCTTCAATAGGAATAATATTAGCATCAGGTAAAGCACTTTCTACTTGTTTTAATTCCTTCTTAGACAGTTGGATAAGATTATCTAAAATAAAATCATTAATCATCGTAGTACTACATAAAACCTCATTAAAAATAAGATATACTTTCTTCTTATCTACCATAATTTCTTTTATTTTATAATCTTTAGACACAGAAATTTCTTTTTTTATTCTTGGTATCAAAAACATAGTATCACCAGTATTAGTATGGTATTTTTTCTATAAAGTATGTGCTATAATAAAAAAGAGGTGATATTTTGAAAGTAGAAATCGAAAAACTAGATCACTATGGCCGAGGAATTACAAAAATAAATGACAAAATATGTTTCGTAGAAAATGCTTTACCAGAAGAAATCGTAGAAATAGAAATAATAAAAGAGACAAAAAAGTATATCCTCGCAACAACAACCAAAATAATAAAACAAAGTAAAGATAGAGTAGTACCATCTTGTCCTTATAGTAATGTATGTGGTGGATGTCATCTTGCTCATTTATCTTTTGAAAAAGAAAATGAATTTAAAGAACAAAAAGTAACAGAAATATTAGAAAAATTCGCAAAAATAAAAGATATCACAATAAAAAATATTATCTATGATAAGCCTTATCATTATCGTAACAAAATAACACTCCACCAAAAAGAAAATAAAATAGGTCTATACGCCAAAAAAACAAATACGATTATTCCGATTAAAAATTGTCTATTAGTAACAGAAAAATTAAATGACGAAATAAAAAAGGTACTACCATCAAAAGAAGAAAATATCATTTTAAGAATCGGTAACAAAACACAAGAAATTCTAAACCAAAACTCTAAAAAAGAAACTATCATATCCTATATTGGTAATAAAAAATATCAAGTATCAAAACAATCTTTTTTTCAAGTAAATAGTATCATAACTGAAAAACTATATGATGAAATAAAAAGTATAGTAAAAAATAGAAATAGTAAAAATATCCTAGATTTATATTGTGGTACAGGTACGATAGGAATCTATATTAGTGATATAGTAGACAAAATGTTAGGAATAGAGTCTTGTAAAGAAGCAGTAGAGGATGCAAATAGGAATAAAGAGTTAAATAACGCAACAAACTGTACTTATAAGCAGGGAAAAGTAGAAGACTTAACCAAAGAAATTACCAAAGAATACGATACTGCCATCATTGATCCACCAAGAAGTGGACTACATAAAAATGTTATAGAAAAACTTCTAGAAATCACACCAAATACTTTAATCTATGTATCTTGTGATCCCGTAACTCTTGCCAGAGACTTAAACTTATTAAAAGATAAATATGAAATAGAATACATCAGGCCCTATAACATGTTTCCAAGAACTTATCATGTTGAGTGTGTATGCGTGTTAAATAGCGATAAATCTTTATAAATACTGTGGAAATCAACTGTTCAATGCCTATTAAAAAAAGCATATTTTTGATAATAAACACTAATTTTCATCAAAAAATAAAGAAATTTAAGGAAGGTGTTTGAGGAGAACATATTTCCTCATACCATATTAGCGGGTATAAGTGTATAATTGCAAATTAATTTTAAAAGCCAGAAAGCAGGAGGTAGTGATGGATTATATTGAGAAAATTAATGACTATATAAAAAAATTAAAAAAAAGAGAAAGCATAAATATCCTAATTAAAAATGTTACAAATGATACTATATTATATAGTTACAAAGAAAAAGATATCTTCGTTTCTGCTAGTATTATAAAAATTCCTATTATGTTAGCTATGCTAAATCAAGTAATGAATAAGAATGTCTTGTTAGAAAATGAAATTGAAATAGATGAAAGTGATATATTGTATGATAATAAATGTTTTAAAAAAGGAATATACAAATATAACGTAAATGATTTAATAACATGGATGATAATAGAATCTGATAATTCCTCAACCAACATTTTAATAAAATATCTCGGTCTTGATAAAATTAATAAATATTTTAAAGAAATAGGTTTGGAAGATACAAAGTTAGAAAGACTTATGCTTGATAAATGTGCTATAAAAAAAGGCAAAAATAATTATACCTCATTATGCGATATGTATAAATGTTTTAAACATATTGTTAATAAAGATATTTTAACGGATGAACTATGTAACTTAGCATTAAATATTTTATATAAACAACAGATAAACAATCAAATTAATAAATATATTAAAAATGTTAAATTTGCACATAAAACAGGCTCACTTGAATATTTAAATAGTGATGTCGGAATCTTTGAATTAAATAAACAAATATATTTTATTGGAATTTCAATATATAATACACCACGAAAAAATGGAGATAAAAAAAGTGTTGCTAAATTATCAAAAATAATTTACAAATATATAAATAATAGAAGTAATAAAACTAATTAACAATATAAATTACAAAGGGAGGTTTAAGATGGAAGAGGAGATTATAAAAAATAACAATTCAGAATTAGTAATATATGAATCAAAAGATGGTAATATCAAATTAGATGTTAGTTTAGAAAATGAAACAGTTTGGCTGTCTTTAGAACAAATGTCAAAACTATTTGGTAGAGATAAATCAGTTATTTCTAGGCATATAAAGCACGTATTCGAAGAAGGCGAATTGGAAAGAAATTCAACTATTGCAAATTTTGCAACAGTTCAAACTGAGGGCTTAAGAGAGGTTGAAAGAAACATTGATTACTATAATTTAGATGTAGTAATTAGTGTAGGGTATCGTGTTAAATCATTAGAAGGCGTTCGCTTTAGAAAATGGGCTACAGAAAGAATCAAAGAATATATAATAAAAGGCTATACTATGGATGATGAAAGACTTAAAAATCTTGGCGGCGGAAAGTATTTCTATGAACTTTTAAATCGTATTAAAGATATAAGATCATCTGAAAAAGTATTATACAGACAAGTTCTAGATTTATATGCTACTGCTATTGATTATAACCCTAAAGCAGAAGAAACAATAAATTTTTTTAAGATAGTACAAAATAAGTTTCATTATGCTACTCATGGAAATACAGCGGCCGAAGTGATATATAATAGAGCTGATTCAAATAAACCATTTATGGGATTAACAAGTTTTAAAGGAGAGCTACCAAGCATTAATGATATAGAAATTGCTAAAAATTATTTAACTGAAGAAGAGTTAATAATGTTAAATAACTTAGTTTCAGGTTATTTTGATTTTGCGGAATTTCAAGCTATGAAACATAAGCCGATGAGAATGAAAGATTATATAAATCAACTGGATAAAATTTTGAATTCATTGGATGCAAAAGTTTTAACTGGTCCTGGAAAGATTAGTCATAAAGAGGCAATAGAAAAAGCAAAAACAGAGTATAAAAAATATCAGGTAAAAGAACTTAGTCCTATAGAAAAAGAGTATTTAAATTCTATTAATAAAATAAATCAAATTGCGGAAAGTTTAGATAAAAAATAGACCTATACATAATAAACATACAACTATAATGAATGTTTATTATGTAGTAGTCAGCTATGCCCCACATAGAAAAAGCAACTATTCACCATTAGCAGACACAGCATATTGAGTGTATATGTATATTAAAACAGCAGGAATATCAGATGTATCTTTTGAAATATATAAAGATGGTGAATTATACGATACAGTTAATATAGAAAAAAATTGTAAAAATGAAAAATTTGCTTGCAATATAGATTCTGCAGGAACCTATTATTTTAAACAAATAATATCAGGCTCTGAATATAAAGAATAAAATAACACTTTTATATTCCTAAAAAGAACAAGATAAAAACCTTGCTCTTTTATTCTTCAATAACATTAATCATACCAAAGCCTTGTGAATTTTTAGAACCTAATCCAACATTATAAATAAAGGTCAAATATTCTGGACTACCTTGAATATAAAGCCTACAATTCCAAGCATTAACCAAAATTCCTTTAAACTTTGTAACGCACTTATCACGAAAAGATACCTCACTAACAACAAAATCCAAATCACTACTTGGTAAATTATGATAATAAGTTTGATACTTCTTAGAAAAATTATTACATAAGTAAGAAATAAATTCTAAATCCCTAGGTGATAAATACTTAGTTTGATTATCATTTGTTTTTCCTACTGCCACAATAGGAGAAAGCATTTGTACATAAATACGAGAATCAGTAATAATTTTATTTTCTAATTTTAATCTAGGCTTGAAAACTCTATTTTTAAAGCGAATTCCATAGTTAGAAAAACTTTCATAAACAAGATAAATAAAATAAGGATCAACACTTCTAATCTCAAAAAAGATAGATTTATCAAAATGTATTTGATTATCAACAATCAAATAATGACCAATAATCTTACTAAAACAAAATAATTTAAATTTGTCATTACTATCAGAAGATACTCCTTCATCATGTAATTTTCTCGTAAACTTACCATTAGAAGTATTCGCAGCAGTATAGATAATTCCTTGTAAAATATGATTATAATTAATTGGCAATATTAAAGGACTATCCAAATCAATAAAAACTTTAAGTTGCATACAAATCAATCCATTTCAATAAATATAGTTATTATATATCATGTTTATATAATAAATGCAATTAATACTATCTAGAAAATATTTGCTATATCAATGAAATAATGATATAAATAAACTATACAAGTTCTTAATTATTAAAAAAATATAAAGGGAGAAAAATGAAAAAAATAGTACTTAAAATCTTATTTATCTTATCTATCATACCATTCATCTTATTAATATTTGGAATAATTAACTCTTATATCAACGGATTCGGAATAGAAAATTACCAAATATCTACCATCTGGCCAGCCAGACAGTATGGATACTCCGCAGTAAAAACTTATCTCTATTATGTTTTTTATCCAAATATGTTTGGCCAAATTTTAATACCATTATTTTTAATTTGTATTATTTATCAAATAGTATATTTAATAAAATTTAGAAAGAAGAAAGGAAAATAATAATGTTAAGCTTAGAAAAAGTACAAACTGAATTAAAAAAATATAATTATCCCTATAATGACAATATTTTATCTGGTCATACAAAATCCAAAGTAAAATGGATTCTACCAGCTGGAAGTGCAAGTATCATTGCTTTTGAACAAGCAACTTCTTATTTATTTGGATTTAATAGTGAAGGAGTAACCCTATTTCCTATAGAAGGTGATTGGAATATTGCAGATAGTTTATTAATACCATGGAAAGAGATAGAAAAATTTAAAATAAAAAATGGTATCTTAGAACAAGAAATGATAATCAAGACCAAAGAAATGACAATCACAATGAAAATAAGTAAATATGTGGTAAATAATCCATGGATAAAAAACAATATGAATGACTTAAAAATAAATAACTATTTTTATAAAGAACAATAAAAGGAGCAAACTATGGCAGTAGATGTAAAAATCAAACAAAAGTCTTTATTCAAAAAGAAAATAACGATAGAAGAGATAATAAAGTTAACAAATCTCTCTTACGGAGTATGTGATGAAGCATATCGACTAATTCCTAAAGAAATAGGGCCACGTACAATTTTATATGATAAAAACAAACTAGCAAGAGGAATAGAACTAGCCTTAGAAAATAATGATATTATATTAAGACTTTCTCTTCCTACAACGCCAAAGGAAATAAGATGTTTTTATAAAATAATAGAAACAATATGTAAAAATTTAAATACCAATACTTATATCAGAAATGAAGAAACTACTCAGATAGAGGATAATGATACCTTTATCAAATCTGATGAAGAGGGAAGTATCTATGGATTAAAAGATATGAAAGATATACTAGCAACAAAAGAATATTCCTATATGCAAATATTCGGTGTATATCATCCTATAGCAATAGGTAGTAAAGAAATAAAAGAAATAGATAATAATTTAGAAAATTTTGAAAACCTACTAAATAAATTACAACAACTTGATCTATATTATGCTGCACCAAAACTATATCAAACGCCTGATAAGTTAATAGCAGTCTATGCTATCGGTACCGAAATACCAAGTATTGTACCTTTAAAGCCAGGAATTATCTCCAACAAATCAAAAGATATCAAAGACTGGTTTGTCTTCTTACCAGGAAATAAAGCAATAAAATATGAAGATTTTATAAACAATGTAGACCATAACAATTATTATGATGCCAATCATATAGTTATCTGTCTGAAAGAAGAAAAAATAAAAGAATTAATAACAAAATATGAAACAAAAATATAGTATGGAGAAAATTAAAATGATAAAGATTTAAGCAAATTATCTAAAGAAGAATTTAAAAAAGAATTAAAAAAGTATCTCGAATAATCAGGTTAAAACATCTGGTTATTTTTTCTTGACAATTAAAAAATATCCTCGTAAAATGTTAATGTTTGAAAAATAATAATTAAAAGAAGGGAGAAAGAAAAATGATAAAAAGATTAATGAAATCCATACGAGAATACAAAACACCATCATTACTAGCTCCATTTTTTGTAGCTTTAGAAGTAGTATTAGAAGTAATTATCCCGCTTTTAATGGCAAACTTAATCGATGATGGAATCTATCAAGGAGAAATGAATCTAGTCTATAAAATAGGAATAGAACTAATTATCTGTGCAATACTTTCCTTAATTTTTGGTATGCTTAGTGGAATGTTTGCTGCGAAAGCATCTTCTGGTTTTGCCAAAAACCTAAGACAAGACCTATATTATAAAGTACAGACATTTTCATTTAGCAACATTGATAAATTCTCAACCAGTAGCTTAGTTACTAGATTAACAACAGATATTACCAATGTACAAATGGCTTATCAAATGATTATAAGAATTGCTGTACGAGCACCATTAATGCTAATTATATCATTATTTTTTGCATTTTCTATCAATAAGAGCTTATCTCTAATTTTCTTAATTGTAATACCAATTTTAGGATTTGGATTACTTTTTATCTCAAAAAAAGTACACCCTATCATGGAACGAGTATTTAAAAGATATGATGCCTTAAATAACGTAGTAGAAGAAAATGTAGGAGCAATACGCGTTGTAAAATCCTTCGTATTAGAAAAAGAAGAAATCAAAAAATTTAAACATGTATCTAACGAAATTTATCAAGGCTTTAGTAAAGCAGAAAAAATATTAGCATTTAACGGACCTTTAATGCAATTTGCTATATACTCATGTATTTTACTAATTTCTTGGTTTGGAGCAAAAATCATTGTAACAACTAACATGACAGACCTAACAACAGGAGAACTAATGACTATGTTCACCTACAGTATTCAAATACTATCTAGCTTAATGATGTTATCTATGATATTCGTAATGATTACCATATCACGCGCATCCATAGAAAGAATTGTAGAAGTATTAGAAGAAGAACCAAGTATTAAGGACAAAAAAGATCCTATCTACGAAGTAAAAGATGGATCAATTGACTTTGATAAAGTTAGTTTTAGTTACGTAGGAAAGAAAGAAAAAGAATGCTTAAAGAACATAAATCTACATATAAAATCTGGAGAAACGATTGGTATTATAGGTGGAACGGGAAGTGGGAAATCTAGTCTAGTAAATTTAATTCCAAGACTATATGACGTAACCGAAGGAAGTTTAAAAGTAGGTGGTGTCAACGTAAAAGATTACGATTTAGAAGCATTAAGAAAAGAAGTAGCTTGTGTTTTACAAAAGAACGTGCTATTTTCAGGAACCATAACCGAAAATATTCGTTGGGGAGATGAAAAAGCATCCAAAGAAGAAGTAGAAAGAGTATGTAAGCTAGCGCAAGCTGATGAATTTATCCAAAAATTCCCTAAAAAATATGATACGTATATTGAAGAGGGTGGAACAAATGTTTCTGGAGGACAAAAACAAAGATTATGTATTGCAAGAGCTCTACTTAGAAAACCAAAAATCTTAATATTAGACGATTCAACTTCAGCAGTAGATACCAAAACTGACAATCTAATTCAGACAGCATTTAAAGAAGAAATTCCAGACACTACAAAAATTATTATTGCACAAAGAATTTCCTCTGTGGAAAACTGTGATAGAATCATCGTTATTTATCATGGTGAAATAAATGGAATAGGTACGCATGAAGAATTATTAAAATCAAATAAAATATATAAAGAAATCTACAATTCTCAAACTAAAGGAAGTGATACAAATGAAAAAAAATGAGATAAAAAAAGGAACACTAAAAAGATTACTAAGTTACGTCTTAAAAAACTATAAGAAGCAATTTATCTTTGTCTTCATCTGTATCATAATTTCATCTATCGCCAGTGTAGCAGGATCTTTATTTTTACAAACCCTAATTGATGATTATATAACACCTTTATTAAAAGATAAAAATCCTGTCTTTACGGAATTATTACGAATCTTAATGGTCATGGGAACTATCTATATCGTTGGTATATTAGCATCCTACCTATACAGTAGATTAATGGCTGTCGTATCACAAGGAGTATTACGTGACATCCGTAATGAAATGTTTACAAAAATGGAAAAATTACCAATCAGATATTTTGATACAAATACTCATGGAGATATCATGAGTCACTATACAAATGATACAGATACGTTAAGACAAATGTTATCTCAAAGCTTACCACAAGTAATTACATCCGTATTTAGTATTATCGCAATATTCTGTTCTATGGTATATTTAAGTCCGATGTTAACAGGCTTTGTTATTGTATTTACCTTATTAACATTAATAGTTACCAAGACAATTACCTCAAAAAGTGCTAAATACTTCTTAAAACAACAATATGCCTTAGGAAAAGTAAATGGTTACATAGAAGAAATGTTAAATGGTCAAAAAGTAATAAAAGTATTTACCCATGAAGAGCAAGCAAAAAAAGATTTTGACAAGTTAAATGAACAACTAAATGAAAATATGTATCATGCTCATAAATTTATTAATATCTTAATGCCAATTGCCAATAACTTAGCCAACCTACAATATGTTTGTATTGCTTTAATTGGTACAGTATTAACAATTAATGGAACAATCGCTTTATCAATTGGAACAATTGTATCTTTCTTACAATTATCAAGAAACTTCGCTCAACCAATCAATCAAGTTATGAACCAGTTTAACTCTATAGTTATGGCTTTAGCAGGAGCAAGTAGAATATTTACGATGATGGATGAAGAACCAGAACAAGATGATGGCTATGTCACTCTTGTAAAAGTACATATCCAAGAAGATGGAAGTATGATTGAAACAAATGATGACAGTGGTACCTGGGCATGGCGTCATCCTCATCATGATGGAAGAATAGAGTTTATCGAATTAAAAGGTAAAATCGATTTTGAAAATGTAACTTTCGGATACACTCCAGATAAAATCGTCTTACACGATATTTCCCTATACGCAAAACCAGGCCAAAAAATTGCCTTTGTTGGTGCAACAGGAGCCGGAAAAACAACCATTACCAATCTATTAAATCGTTTTTATGATATCAATAGCGGTAAAATTAGATATGATGGAATTAACATTGAAAAAATAAAGAAAGATGATTTAAGAAGATCCCTAGGAATGGTGCTACAAGACACCAACTTATTTACAGGAACCATAAAAGATAATATTAAATATGGAAAATCTAACGCAACAGACGATGAAGTAATTCAAGCAGCAAAGCTAGCCAATGCAGACAACTTCATCAGAAGACTGCCAAATGGATATGATACAATGTTAACCGGAAATGGTGCTCAATTATCACAAGGGCAACGTCAATTACTAGCAATTGCGAGATGTGCCATCAATAATCCACCAGTTATGATTCTAGATGAAGCAACATCTTCTATCGATACCAGAACAGAAAAAATTGTTCAAGACGGAATGGACAAATTAATGGAAGGAAGAACCGTCTTCGTAATTGCTCATAGACTATCAACTGTAAGAAATTCAAAAGCAATTATGGTGCTAGATCATGGACATATCATTGAAAGAGGAGACCATAATCAATTAATTGAACAAAAAGGTCAATATTATCAACTATATACCGGAGCATTTGAGCTAGAGTAAAAAACTCTAGCTTTTTTATATACAGTATGCTATAATTAGAACATAGAGAGGTGAATTATAAGAGAAAGAAGTATTGCAGTATCGATTGTTTTATCCATCGTAACTTGCGGAATTTACGGAATCTACTGGTTTGTAGTGCTAACAGATGACGCTAGAATGGAAAGCGGAGATAGTAATGCTCCATCAGGAGGAATTGCCTTCTTATTAACACTAGTTACTTGTGGTATCTACGGTCTTTACTGGGCCTACAAAATGGGTAAAACTATCGCAGCAGCAGAAAGTAAAAATGGCATACCTGCAGAAGATAATTCTGTTTTATACCTTATTTTACAACTTGTAGGATTAGGAATTATCAATTATGCATTAATGCAAAATAGTTTAAATGCCATTGCCAGAAAAAAAGCAGGAGTACAAGCATAATGCTTTTTTTCTTTCTATGAAAAAGAAAATAATAATAGCCCTATTTTTACTACTACTACTAATCATCTATCTACTGTTAGGAAACTACTATCATTTTTATATAGATTGTCCAATCAAAAAAATAACCGGACTATACTGTCCCGGCTGCGGAATAACTAGAATGTTTTTCTCCTTATTAACACTAGATTTTTACCAGGCCTTTCGCTACAATCCACTACTATTTATAACACTACCAATATTTCTATTTTTTATAGGAGAGGCGATTATAACAAAAAAAGAACCATTATATAACAAGGTACCAGATAAAATATGGATAGTAGTAATTATTCTATTTATTGGCTATGGAGTACTAAGAAATATACCGTTTTTTGACTTTTTAGCACCAACGCTTATTAGATAATCTTGCACAGAATAAAAAAATTCTCTATAATAATAGTAAAGTAAAGAGTAGAGAGGTTAAAATTATGGCAAAAATTTTAAAAATTGATGAAGATATTATTACAATTGGAACAGACGATGGAAAAATGCGAGAAGTAAGAAGAGAAGATTTAAATTTTGAACCAAAGGTAAATGATAATATTGAGATATATGAAGGAGAAACTTCAATTATTGTAGCAAAAAAAGAAGAACCTCAGTCACAAGCCTCAGAACAAGGAATAAATATTAACGTCCAAAACACACAAGGGTATCCTAATAATGGTCAACCAATATATGTAGCAAATGGGACAAAAGCAGTAAATAAAGTAGTTTATTGCATACTTGCATTTTTCTTAGGTGGTCTTGGTATTCATAAAATGTATGCTGGAAAAGTAGGAACCGGAATCGTTTATTTATTATTTTGTTGGACAATTATTCCATCAATCATAGCATTTATCGATTTTATCATAGGATTATGTAAACATGCAGATTCAAATGGTAACATTTTAGTATAAGAATCTATCATAAAAAAATCGTAAAAAGCATCACAAAAAATCCTATAATAAACGCAATAGTATCTTTAAAGAAGCAAGAATATCGATAAGCAGTTGGTACCAATTCGTAAATAGAAATATGAATCATAATACCAGCAGCTAAAGCTAAGATAACACCAAGTCCCAAAGAAGTAATAATAGGAGCTAAAAACAAATAAGCAAGAACAGCTCCAAAAAATTCAGAAAATCCTGAAATAAAAGTCAGTAAAATGGCTTTTTTCTTATTTTTAGTAGCATAATAAATAGGAACAGCAATTGAAATACCTTCTGGTATATTATGTAGAGCAATACCAATCGATAACGTAATGCCAAGACGTAAATCTTGATTACTAGAAATAAAGGTAGTAATACCTTCTGGAATATTATGAAACATTAATGCAATAACAGAAATTAGACCTAATTTATATAACTGATTATTAGCAAACTTTTTTTCTATTTTTTGATCAACAAAAGAAGAAAATAATACTCCAACAACAATAAAAATAGAGACAATTAAAATAGCAGGAAATAAAATAAATGTTTTACTAATAGCGGATACTGCTTCTGGAATCAAAGAAAATAAAGAAATAGAAATCATAACACCAGCAGCAAACGATAAACAAACAGGAATAATAATATCTTGACTTTTCTTATGAAAATAAATAGGAAAAATTCCAATCATCGTAGAAAAGCCAGCAAGAATAGTAATAAGAAAACTTAATAAAATCGAATTCATACTAAATTTTATGTACAAGTAAAAAAACAATACCAAATAAATATGAAAATATGTTATAATACAGAAGAAATGAGAGAGATAGTATGAATTACGATTTAGAAATGGAAAAACAAATTAATCATCTAGATAACCAAAAAACACTATTATTACACGCTTGCTGTGCACCATGTTCATCGGCAGTGTTAGAACGTATTGCCAAATATTTTGATATCACTATTTTATATTATAATCCAAATATTACAGACCAAGAAGAATATGAGAAAAGATTGCAAGAATTAGAAAATTTTGTAAGCAAACTTAATTTAGATAATATAAAAGTAATGCCAGGAAGGTATAAACCTGAAGAATTCTTTGAAATCAGTAAAGGTCTAGAACAAGAAAAAGAGCGAGGAAAACGTTGCTACGAATGTTATAAATTACGATTAGAAGAAACAGCAAAAATAGCAGAAAAACTTGGTTTTGACTTTTTCACAACAACACTATCGATTAGTCCCTATAAAAATAGTAAATGGCTAAATGAAATTGGCGAAAACTTAGATAAAAAATATCAAACTACCTACCTTTATGCAGATTTTAAGAAGAAAAATGGTTATAAAAGAAGTATTGAATTATCCAGAAAGTATAATTTATATAGACAAGACTACTGTGGCTGCATTTATTCTAAAAAAGAAAAAGAACTTTTGCAGAATAGTAAATAATATTGTATATTGAAAATGTGAATAATCACTGGATTTTATAATTAAATTAGAATATATTTTCTCTTCTTTAAAAGATGTATTGGAAATAAATTTTAGTTAACGAAGAGTCCAATTATAAGAAGGAGGGAAAAATATGGAATTTACAGATAAGACAATTGTATGTAAAGATTGTGGTAAAGAATTTGTGTTTTCTGCAAAAGAACAAGAATTTTATCAACAAAAAGGTCTAGAACATGAACCAAAAAGATGTAAAGATTGTAGAATAAAGAAAAAAGCAGCTTTAGAAGAAAAGAATAACAAAAATTAGATTACAAATAGTAATCTTTTTTTCTTTTTGCATAAATTAAAGTAACTTTACTTATAAAAAAAAATAGCGTATACTACATATATAAAAGGAGTGATTAACATGAAGTATTATTGTATTGGTATCAAGGGAACAGGAATGTCGACACTTGCACAAATATTATATGATTTAGGAAACACTGTTTCTGGTTACGATGATGCCAGAGAATATAAATTTACACAAAAAGGTTTAGAAGAGAGAAATATTCCAATTTATTATGATCATACACATTCTATTGATAAAGATACCATTGTAACATATAGTGTAGCATTTAAAGAAGATCACGAAGAAATGAAAAGAGTAAAAAATCTAGGACTAAAAATTAAAAAATATAGTGAAATCATGGGAGATATTATTGATTTATTTGAGTCGATTGGTGTATCAGGTACTCATGGAAAAACAACAACTTCTTCACTAATTAGACATCTCTTAGAAAACACTTTAGGTTGCAATTACTTTATAGGAGCAGGGGATGGATATGCTAAAAAGGAAAATAAATATTTTGTAGTAGAAAGTGATGAGTTTAATCGACATTTTACAGATTATCATCCAGCATACTCTGTTATTACCAATATCGAAGCAGAACACTTAGAATGTTACAAAGATATTGATGATATTAGAAATACCTTCGAAATATTTGCTAATCAAACAAAAAAATTAATAGTTGCAAACGGAGATAACGAAGAAGTTAGAAAAATAAATTATAAAACAAAAGTGTTATTCTATGGATTTAATGATAATAATGATATCGTAATAAAAAATATGAAGTTATTAGAAACAGGATCTGTTTTTGATTTATATATAGATAACGAGCTTTTTGGTCATTTTGATATTCCGTTATATGGTAGTCACATGGTAGCAAACGCAGCAGCTGCAATTACAATTGCTAAAGAACTAGGCATCACACAAGAGACTATCCATAATCTACTAGAAACATTTCATAACGCCAAACGCCGTTTTGCAGAAGAAAAGATAGGAAACTGTGTAATTATTGACGACTACGCACATCATCCTACCGAAATAAAAGTAACACTAGATGCAGTAAAACAAAAATATCCAAATAAAAGGCTAATAGTTATTTTTGTACCAAATACCTATTCTAGAACAAAAGATTTCAAAAATGAATTTATCGAATCATTTAAGATAGCAGATAAAACATATCTAACAGAAATAGATTGTAACAGAGAACGTCCTGAAGATTATCCAGGAATTACATCACATATTATTGTAGATAATTTAGAAAATGGAGAAATGATAAGTCTAGATACTATGGACAAATTAAAAAATGAGAAATCCTCAGTAGTGTGTTTTCTAGGATGTGCTCCTGTTGACAAATTAATTGACAAGTTTAAAAATGTGATAAAATAAGGAGAATTTTCTCCTTTTTTCTTTGCTCGAATTTTTTTTCGATTTTTTTTACTTTGTTCGATTGATTTATGCGAACAAATGTATTATATTTATATCAGATAATGAAAGGGAGGAAAAAATATGCAAAAAAAATATTTAGTATTACAAATAAGCTCTAAGAGCAAAGAAAAAAGAACTGAAGAATGGAACACAAGTTGTTATGACAAACAAAAAATAATCAGTAAAGAAAATCATTTTTATGAATGGTTAACAGAGTATTTCTTTTATGAAGATATCTATTGTTATAGTGAAAATGAATTTTTTATTGATATTACTAATTACCCGGAATTATATCAAAAAACACCATATCAATTAGCTTTAGAAATGAAAAATAATATTATAAGAAGATGGAGGATAACACCAAAAATAGGGTTGGGAACAAACTTATTTTTAGCCAAAACAGCATGTGACATTATAACAAAAGAAAAACATACGCAGATTGCATATTTAGATGAGAAAGAATACCTTTCTATCTGTTCGGATCACAAACCACTAACAGATTTTTGGCAAATTAGCCATAGTATGATGCTAAAACTAAAAAAGTTAGGAATTACTACCATGAATGATATTAGATCCTATCCATATGAAAAGCTTTATGAAGAATTTGGTTATAATGCAGAATATTTAATTAATCATTCACTAGGATTAGAAAGTGCTACGATTAAAGATTTAAATAAAAGAACTTTGCCAAAAACAGTATCCTCATCCACCACATTTGAATGTATAAAATCTAGAAAAGAAAGTTACTATAAATTACAAAAACTACTAGATTTTAATATCTTAAAACTAAAAGAAGAAGGTCTATCTACAAAAGCCATCTACCTTTATATTAAATATGCCAATAATATTATTCCAAGAGATATTATTCATATTAAATTGGATGTACCAACTAATTCTTACTGGCAATTAATGAAACGTACATTGGATGCCTATTTAGAAAAATCAAATCTCTTTTTTCCAATAGAAAAATTAGCGATATCTTTTGGAGAAATTACTAAAAATTCCAGCTCAACGTTTGAAATAAAGCACACAAAGAAAAAAATAAATTTAATACTACCAAATTTTTTTCAAAAAAGAAAAGTATCCGTACTACCAAGTTCAAGTCAAATGACATTTTTACATACATAAGCCATATTTTACTATCAAATATATCGTTTTTTTGCTATAATAGTACTAGTGGTGAAAAAAATGAAACGAAGTGAAGTACAAAGAGAAAAATTAAGTCCAATGATGCAACAGTATATGGAGATAAAAGATAAATACGAAGACAGTATTATCTTTTTTAGACTAGGTGACTTTTATGAAATGTTTTTTGATGACGCTATCATTGCATCTCGTGTTTTAGAATTAACATTAACTGGAAAGCAAGCTGGATTAGAGGAACGAGTACCGATGTGTGGCGTTCCTCACCATGCCTATGCCTCATATGTAGACACCCTAATCGAAAAAGGTTACAAAGTAGCAATCTGTGAACAATTAGAAGATCCAAAAGAAACCAAAGGAATGGTAAAGCGGGATGTCATACAAGTAATCACCAAAGGAACAAGAATCGATGAAAATATCGATTCCAAAAGCAATAACTATATTGCTAATGTCTATAACTTCGATTACTGTTACGGAATTAGTTTTGCAGATATTTCAACTGGTGAAGTATATGCAATGCTAATTGAAGGAGAAAAAGATAAAGTAATCAAAGAAGTTACCAAATATGGATTTAAAGAAGTTATTGTAAATGATTCTATTAACCGCGAAATTATAGAAATATTAAGAACAAACTATAATGTATTAGTAACGATTACCAAAGAAGAGTTAGATGATAAAAACTATGAATATATCTATAAAGATATTGAAGATATAAGAATTGTATCAACATTAAAACATTTACTTTATTACATCATCGATACAAAAAAAGGAGATTTGCATCATCTCCAAAAATGTAGAATAATAAAAAACAGTGAATTCCTAGAGTTTGACAACAACACCAAAAGAAATTTAGAGCTAACAGAAACATTAAGAAATAGAGAGCGTCAATATAGTCTGTTATGGCTACTAGATAAAAATAAGACTGCCCTGGGATCAAGATATTTAAAACATAACATTGAAAATCCTTTAACGGGTAGAGAAGATATCGAAAGAAGATATCACATGGTAGAAAAATTATCAACAGAATTCATATTGCGAGATGACTTAATTAAAGAGCTAGGAAATGTCTATGACTTAGAACGATTAGCCGGAAGAATTACTTACGGAAACTTAAATGCTAAAGATTTATTACAACTAAAAAGTTCCCTAAAATCTCTTCCGAAAATAAAAGAAATCCTAGAACAAATCGGTTATGACAAAAAATTAGAAACATTAGAAGAGTTATACGAACTGTTAGAAAAAACTATTTTAGAAGATGCACCATTCTCCCTACATGAAGGACATCTAATCAAACCTGGATATAGTGAAGAGTTAGATGAACTAAAGAAAGTTAGTTCCGGCTCTAAAGACTTTATCCTAGAATTAGAACAAAAAGAAAGAGAAAGAACTGGTATCAAAAACTTAAAAGTAGGATTCAATAAAGTATTCGGTTACTATATAGAAGTATCAAAAGGTCAAACGCATCTAGTAAAAGAAGAGTATGGCTACGATAGAAAGCAAACTCTAGCCAATTGTGAACGATTTACAACACCACTTCTAAAAGAAAAAGAAAATATTATTCTAGGTGCCGAAGAAAAAATAATCAATCTAGAATATAAATTATTTATGGATATCAGAGAAGTAGTAAAAAGATATATTGGAAAACTACAAAGAATTGCTAAAATCATTAGTGAAGTAGATATGTTACAATCTTTCTCAGTAGTAAGTGATGCTTATAAATTTGTAAGGCCAACATTAACCGATGAAAAAGTAATAAAAATGATAGAATGTCGTCATCCAGTAGTAGAACAGGTAATGAAAGATAAATATATACCAAATGATATTATCATGGATAAAACAACCGATATCTTATTAATTACTGGTCCTAACATGGCTGGTAAATCCACTTATATGAGACAATGTGCAATTACCGTAATTATGGCTCAAATTGGCTGCTTTGTTCCCTGTAAAAGCTGTACGATGCCAATATTTGATAAAATATTTACTAGAATTGGTGCAAGCGATGACCTAGTCAGTGGAGAATCTACCTTCATGGTCGAAATGAAAGAAGCAAATAACGCTATCAGTGAAGCAACAGAACACAGCTTAATTTTATTTGATGAACTAGGACGAGGAACAGCTACTTATGATGGAATGAGTCTAGCACAAGCAATACTAGAATATATCCACGATAAAATAAAAGCTAAAACCATGTTTTCAACTCATTACCATGAACTAACAATACTAGAAAAAGACTTAAAACACCTTAAAAACGTTCATGTATCAGCCGTAGAAAAAGATGGAAAAATAACATTTTTACATAAAGTAAAAAATGGAGCAATCGATAAAAGTTATGGTATCCATGTTGCAAGTCTAGCCCATCTTCCAGAGTCACTAATAAAAAGAGCTGATGAAATATTAAACATCTATGAACATAAAAATGTAAAAAAAGAAACATTTACACAAACATCTCTATTTGAATTAACAGAAAGTGAAGCAGAACCAAAAATAAATCCACTTGAAGAAAAAATCAAAAGTATTAATCCTTTAGAAATGACGCCAATGGAAGCACTAAACTATCTTTACGAATTAAAAAAGGAAGTAAGCAGAAAGGAATAAATTATGAGACAAGACATTTATTATGTATTAGAAAACTGGGCACCACGCCTAACAAAAAATGAAATCTATAAAAAATTAATCAAAGAAATAATTCCAGTAACTCAAACTTATCACGTAGATGACATCTGGAGTGCTGACCATCTAATAGAACTTCTGCCAACAGACCAAGGAAAAACAATTAGAGTAGATAGTGTAGATACAAAAGAAAGTAAAGAAACGGAAGAGAGAGCCCTAAAAATAGAATATTCTTGTTGTATAAATGGCGAAAATGATACAAGTTATAAAGCAACCACTGCGATAAGTGAAGGAGAAGGGACGGATTTAGTTTACTCTTATATAGAAATTTATAACTTAGAAAAATATGAATATTTTAGTACCACAACCGTAACTATATCAACTATATCAAAGACAGATCACGAAGATTACATACTAAAAGGTATTCAAACAGAAAAATGTATTTACGACAAAGAAACATTAGAGATATCTAGTGAATTAAATGGAAAACTAAAAGAAATATCAAATGTAAATAGTTATACTGATTATACAGAGGAATTAAGAAAAATTATTAAAAAAATAAGGCAAAAACAATTTTTTATACCAGATTTACAATTATCTATGGATGCAGTGATGGATTCCGAAAATAGCGATTATTATCAAATGTTATATGATGGACATAATGTCTTTCCAACGAAACAAAAACAAGAAAAAATAGATGAAATAACAAACTTATCAAACTTATCCCTCTTATCATTAGATGTAATAATAGGAAGAATTAACTCCCTTAATTTATTCCAAGGTGGATATTTCACTAAAGGTTGGAAGAGACACGTTCAAAAAACAACTCCTGATTCAATTTCCGATAACCTTGTAGAACTTTTTATGGAAACACCAAGCTATAGTATCGATGAGTTTATCGAGAAAGTATCACCAGAAATAAAAGTAGTAAAACAAAAAAATAGAAAGGATGGATAAAATGAAAAACAGAAGTGAACTAAGAGAGATAATTATGAAAGTAATATATCAAACGTATATATTAGATAAAACAAAAAATGAATATAATATTGATGATTTAATAAAAGAGCAATTAGAAATAGAAAATGAATATGTAAATACTTGTGTAGAAGGAATTATCAAAAATCAAAAAGAAATCAATAAATTAGCAAACAAATATATGAACAATTGGACAATAGATAGACTAAACAAAGTAGATAAAGCCATTTTGTCACTTGCTATCTATGAATTAATGTATACAGATACACCAAGTGTAGTAGCAATCAATGAAGCAATAGAACTATCTAAGAAATATTCAGAAGAAGCTGTTACAAAAATGATTAATGGCGTGCTAGACAAAATTTATCACGAAGAAGAAAAATAGAAAGGGATTAAACTATGAATGAAAAATATATCACAGTAACACAATTAACTAGATATATTAAATATAAAATAGATAATGACATAAACCTAAATGAAGTCTTTCTAAAAGGAGAAATATCAAACTTTAAAGCACATACCAGAGGACATTTCTATTTTACTCTAAAAGATGAAGGTTCAAGAATTAATGCCATTATGTTTGCATCTAGTACTAAAAAAATAAAATTTATGCCACAAGACGGAATGAAGGTACTAGTAACTGGAAAAATCAGCGTGTTTGAAGCAAACGGCGGATATCAAATCTACGTAAATGACATGTTAGAAGATGGTGTTGGTAACTTATATATTGCCTATGAACAATTAAAAAAGAGGCTAGAACAAGAAGGCCTTTTTAGAAAAGAATATAAAAAACCAATTAAGAAAATTCCAAATAGAGTAGGGGTAGTTACAGCACCAACAGGTGCCGCTATCAAAGACATCATATCAACCATTAAAAGGCGCTGGCCTTTAGCAGAAATCATTCTATTTCCATCCCTAGTACAAGGAGAAAACGCCAAAGAGGATATTGTAAGGCAAATAGAAAGAGCCAAAGACTATAATCTAGATACCCTAATCGTAGGACGAGGAGGAGGATCTATCGAAGATTTATGGCCATTTAACGAAGAAATAGTTGCTAGAAGTATATTTGCTTGCGATATACCAATAATAAGCGCTGTAGGCCATGAAATTGACTTCACCATTGCTGATTTCGTTGCTGACCTTAGAGCTCCAACTCCAACTGGAGCAGCAGAACTTGCTGTACCACAAAAAGCAGACGTTGAAAACTATTTAAATCAATTAAAAATAAGACTCAATAAAGCAATGCAACATAAAATCAATATCAACAAGCAAAAACTAGAAGAAATAAAAAGTAGATATCTTTTCCAAAATCCCATTGCAATCTATCAAGCAAAAGAATTACAATTTGATAGTATCCTAGATAGATTAAAATTTGCAAGTAAAAATCTAATTACCGTCAAAGAAAAGAAATTTAACTTACTCATGAGTTCTTACATTTTAAAAGAGCCAAAAAAATTAATAGATAACAAACAAAATAAATACTTACAATTAATATCAAAATTAGAAACATTAAGTCCACTATTAACCATTAAAAGAGGTTACTCAATGACCAAAAAAGATGGAAAAGTAATAACAAAAACAAAAGACTTAAAGAAAAATGATAAAATAGAAATCACTTTGACAGATGGTACTGTCAATGCTGAAGTATTATAGTAAAAGGAGAATAAATATGGCAAAAACAGAAGAAAAAGAATTAACATTCGAAGAAAGTTTAGAAAAATTAGAAAATATTGTAAAAAAACTAGAAAGCGGAGAAGTACCATTAGATGACGCAATTAACGAATTTAATGAAGCAATGCTTCTTGCAAAAAAATGTGACGAAAAATTAAAAGCAGCAGAAGAAGCAATTACCAAAATTGTAAATCCTGATGGATCATTAAGTGATTTTAAAGTAGAGGAATAATTTATTTATACATCAAATAAAAAAGCAAGAGATTATATTACTGTAGTAAATAATCAATATAAAGAGAAATTTATATTAGATAATTTAATGGATGAAGCTATTGATAAGGATAATATAGTTTTAATAAATTTAAATTAGAAAATAGTAAGAAATTAATCCACAAAAAAAGAAGGAGTTAGTAATAACTCTTCTTTTTTTAACTTTCTTCTTCCTTTAACTTTTTAGTAACAAGTAATAATAATGCTTTTTCAAATTCTTCATCAGATTCAAGTGGCAATAAAGTTTCTTCATCATTTGCATCCACTTTACGAATCATCATATCATGATCATTTTTTTCGTTAGAAAGAAATAAATAATCCTCAATTCTATCTAATAAAACATAATTTTTATCATCAAATGTATAGATATCAACTTCTTTCATTATTTACCACCCATACCTTTCACATTAGACTCAATTTGATTGCCAGTATCTTCAAGCATAGAGTTTAAACTCTGATTATATTTATTAATATTATAAGAACGAAGTATCGCTCTATCTACATCTTTTTCTAAATTTTCGTCCTCGATACTTTCATAACCATGTTGTTTTGCCCAGTCATCAGGAGAAACATCAAAAAGATTATAAAAAACAGCTGCTCTTTCATCCGTTTCATAAGTATAGCTAAAACTAGTAGCAGTAACATAAGCAATAGCTTCTTCTGGTACACCTTCATTAAGCATTTCACGAAACTCTGATGAAATATCCGTTGTATCATACCAAACAATACCACCAAGTTTTACATGTTCATTATCTTTAACAACATCGAATAAATCAGATAAATAATCACTTGTTATTTGCCATTCTTCGATTTTTTGAGGAATTTCTACAATATTACCTTTATTTAAAAGACCTACAATACCAAGTGTTACACCAACACCTAAACCAAAAGCAACATTCGTCTTTTTAGCTGCAGACATTTTGCTAACTTTTTTCTTAGATTTTTTGGCATGAACTACTTTCTTATTTCTTGACTGTTCTTTTGTTCTTTGAAAATCAACTTCCAATATTTCTGCACGTTCCTGATCAGAAATTCTTCTTGGCCTCCTTTCTCTATGCTTTGACGTATTATTATTCATAAAAGAAGGAATCTGTATATCCTTATTATCACTCATCATATCACCTCTAATATTACTATAGCTAATTTAAAAAAATTTGTCAAAAAAAATGTAAAAAATTAGTGTAAATGGTAAAAAATAATAAACATAAACAATTAAAAAAAATTTAAACTATAAATGTAGTAATAAAAAATGAGGTGATGCTATGAAATTAAAAAATAAATTACTACTAGCTATCCTTCTTTTAATTACTATTCCCATAAATGTATTTGCTTATTCTAATTATGTAATAGCATCCGGAGAAACTATCGGAATTGAAGTAAATTCAAAAGGTGTTTTAGTAGTTGGTTTTTATGAAATTGATGGTAAATACCTGGCAAAAGAGGCAGGTTTTGAAGTTGGGGATAAAATTGTAAAAATCAATGGCGAAGCAGTAGAGTCAATATCATCCATGGTAAATGCTATGGAAAACTTAAATACTAGCGAATTTGTATTTCAAGTAATGAGAAATCAAGCAACAAAAGATATAAAACTAAATATAGATCAAACAGAAGAACAAGTAATAAAGACCGGATTATATGTAAAAGATCAAATAAATGGTATAGGGACACTAACATATATAGATCCTGAAACAAAGCGATTTGGAGCTTTAGGACATGAAATCGTAGAAAGTACAACAGCTCAAAAATTTGAAATTAAAGACGGAAAAATATATGATGCAACTGTATCAAAAATAGAAAAAAGTCGTGATGGAAAAGCAGGAGAAAAAAACGCAACTTATGACACAACAACATCAAGCGGAGAAATCGATACTAATGAAATAACAGGAATATATGGTACTTATATGGAATCTATTGAAAATATGGATACAATAGAAGTAGGACAAATAGAAGATATTAAAACAGGTCCAGCAAAAATAAGAACAGTAATTAACGATAACGAAGTAGAAGAATTTGATATAACCATATTAAATATCGATACAACTAGTAAAACCAAAAATATTTTATTTGAAATCACAGATTCTAACCTTTTAACAAAAACTGGCGGTGTAGTACAAGGAATGAGCGGATCTCCAATTATCCAAAATGATAAAATTATAGGTGCTGTTAACTACGTAATTGTAAACGATACAAAAAAAGGATATGGGATATTTATAACAACAATGTTAAAGGAAGGAGATAAATAAGAGACAAAAGTCTCTTTATTTTTACAAAATTTTATGTTAGAATATTAAGACATATAGGGGATGAGGATATGAAAGTATGGACTAAAGTAAAATTAACAGACAAGAACACTGAAGTAGAATTAATTGCTAAATCATTAACAAACTATTTATATGGATATGGTCCTATTCAAGCACTTACTAGAAAGTACCATATAAAAGAAGAAGATAGAAAAATACTAGATCAGTATACAGCAGATCGTATTGCCGGTATTTTAATGTTATATCTAGCAAAAGATATAAACAGGATTAATGATATTGTAAATAAATATAATATTCCTAATGGAATTGTAAAAGAAATTATACCTGAATTAGAAGGATATATAGAAAAATAAAATGACTTCCAAACACTTGGAAGCCATTTTTTATAAATAAAGCAAAACACTTAAAAAGGATACAACCATAACAATAACTAATATAATAGATACAATTTTTACAACTTTTTTATTCATATATTACACCTCATTAACAATTATAAAATAAATGTAAAAAAAAGTAAATTTGTTTTTTACATAGTTTAGACAATACAATAATATATTTTATCAAGGTGAGACTATGAAAAAACTAATAAATAAAGCAATGAAAAACAAATTATTATCAATACTAATTATTCTAGGTTTTATATCAATAGTTCTAGGAATACTTTTCCCAGCGATTATAACAAATGAAAATAAAGAACTAATTCATCAATCAATATCTTCTTTTATAACAGGAATAAAAGATGGAAAAACTAATTATATATCAGCTTTTATCTCTAGTATTACTAATAATATTTTAGTGTTCTTTTTCATCTGGATATTAGGAATTTCTATTATTGGAATCCCTGTTATATTATTTATTCTTATCTTTAAAGGATTCCTTGTAGGATTCTCTTTTTCTAGTATTTTAATCACATATGGACCAGGTGGAATAATAAAAGCCATCGTTTATACATTACCAAATATAATGAATGCTCTTGCAGCATTTCTACTATGTTATTATGCCATTTCATTTTCTATTATGATATATAGATCAGTATTTAAAAAAGAAACAAGAAATTGGCAAACCATCGTAAGAAGATATATAAAGATAGGAATATTCTATATTGCTTTTTCAATAATTATCTCAGTAATAGAAAGTTATTTAATTCCCAAACTTTTATTTTTTCTATAAAAGATATTCAGATATCTTTTTTCTTTTGGAAAACTACGATATAATAAATCATGGTGATAGTATGAAAAAAGAAATTGTCATAGTTGGAATGAGTGGAGGTGTAGATTCCTCTGTTGCAGCTTGCCTATTAAAAGAAGAAGGATATCAAGTAATAGGTGCAACTATGAAGTTATTAGAAGATGAAAAGACAAAAGATGCAATAGAAGATGCTAAAAAAATATGTACTATATTAAATATTCCTCATTATATATTTGATCTAACAAAAGAATTCAAAAACTTAGTGATAGAAAATTTTATTACTTCATATAAAAAAGGATTAACTCCAAATCCTTGTATAGTATGCAATAAATATTTTAAATTTGGATTATTTTTTAAAAAAGCACAAGAATTAGGCGCAACTTATATCGCAACAGGACATTATGCGAAAGTACAAAATAATCGATTAATTATGTCTAACGCTAAAGAAAAAGATCAATCCTATTTTCTATGTCAAATAGATAAAACTATATTACCAAATGTAATTTTTCCTTTAAATAAATTTCACTCTAAAGAAGAAATCCGCACACTAGCAAAAAAATATAACTTACCTGTTAGTGAAAAAAAAGATAGTCAAGAAATATGTTTTATACCAAACGATGATTATAAATCATTCTTAGAAAAAAATAATATGACAAATAAATCAGGAAATATCATCTTAAAAGACGGTACAATATTAGGAAAACATAACGGATTATATAAATACACAATAGGTCAAAGAAAAGGACTGAATATAGCCTATAAAGAGCCATTATATGTTTTAGAATTAGATACAGAAAATAATAATGTAATAGTAGGTACCAATAATGATTTATTAAAGAAAGAATTAGTCGCAACAAATACAAATTATCTAATAGATAAAGATGAATTTTTTAAAACAAAATTATATGCCAAAATTCGCTCTAGAGGCGCTTTAGAAGAAATAGATAGTTGTCAATTAGATAATGAGAAAAATTTAATAATAACATTTGTAAAAGAACAGCGAGCAATAACTCCAGGTCAATACATTGTATTTTATAATGATAGAAATGAATGTCTAGGTAGTGGATGCATAGAAAAATAGTCAGTATAAAAAAGTGTCAATTTACACTTGATTATTTTACACATAATGTCTATAATTATATTAGGAGGGTAAATAAATAATGAAAGAATTAAACGTAGTATTAACAGAACTAGGAATTAGCAAAGTTAGACTTGCTAAATATTTAGGTGTATCCAGACAAATGCTATATAACTATTTGGCTATCGATAATCTAAATGATTGGCCAAAAGAAAAAGCTGCTAAATTACTAAGTTTATTAAATATAGAAAATATTGATGATATTAAAAACTTAAAGATTAATGGAGAATATATTATTGAAGTTGAATCTAGATTAAAAGAAGGAGTAAAAGATTCTTCAAATAAAGAAGTAATTGCTGATTTAAAAGGATTTAATAAAAAAGAACAGGAATTATTATCTGATATTATTAATTTATTAAAAGAAAAACTCGCAACAGATAAAACAAAAGATACCTATAATACTTATCTATATTTATATCATTTCCTACAATCAATGGAAACAACAGAAGAACTAAAATATATATTATGTTATATGTCTAAATCCCTTGGCTTTACAGATCCTATGGAATTTGTCTTTAACAGCGACAAACAATATGTTTTCGAAAGTATTATGTTTAGTGCTATGACACTATATAATAATGGTAGTGCATCAAAAACTAAAATCAGTGAAACACACAAAAGATTTGTTCAAGATATTGAACATAAAAATGAAGAAAAGTTATCTAGAACACAAGAATTAAACACTGCCAAAGTACAAGCTTTAAAAGAATTAGGATATACAGAAATTAATGAAGATAATGCGAAAGAAGTATTAGAAAAAATAGCAGAGATTCAATCAAGAAAGGTATAGACTATGTATAATTCTGTATTTCCCAAAGAAGCATTAGAGCTCTATTCAATAATAAAATTAGACAAAAATAATTTTATTATGCAAGATGTTTTTTATTTAATATATCATCTTTCTAATGGGAAAAATATAAAAGACACTATATATAATATTGAAAAAACACTTAAGGCGAATAATTCCATATATGAAATTGAAAGCCTTTTTTTAAATAGTAAAAATTTAAGAAGCTTATATTTAAATTTCAGTATCAGCAATACCCTAAATGATTCTAATTATAAAGACAAGTATGAAAATGCTTATAGTGAAATAAAAAAAATATATACAAGCATTGATTTAAATAACTTAATATATATTTACAACTCAAAACAAAAACTATATAATCTTTTAGAAAATCACAATCAAGCAAAAGAAAGTAAAGAAGAATTTAATCAATTAATAGATATAATTTCAGCATATACTGAAAAAGAAGAGATACAAAATTATTGCAATTATTTTGAAAATAAAGATAGTTTAATATTAAAGATATTTGATTTGAAAAGAGGAGTATTCAAATTTAATCGATTAAAACAATTAGAAAACTTAAAAAAAAGAGGAGAACATAGTAATTATTTTGACTTTAAAAAAACACAGCACAATATAACTTTAACTAATGAAAACAAAAGGAAGAGTTTTCTATATATTATAAAATCAATAATAAAAAACATTATATTAATAACTCTATTAGCATTAATTTTGCACCCGTTCAGTTTTTTGGATGGATATATAAAAACAAACAACATAAATTTATTAGCTCCATTTGGAATATACATAATTATATCTTTATTTATGATTAGTAATATAATTATAAATATATTAACGATATTTTCTATAAACAATAATTCAGCGTCTATATATACCGGATATATAAGTGATATAGGTAATTCACCAAATACAAGACATAATATAATTACTATATACTTACCAACCTATAACGCACATATCACTACTAGTTTTAATAAATTTACATCAAAACAAGTTATACCTATGAATAAAATATTAGTAATACAAACTTTTAATAAATATATTTGTATTCCTGAAGAAAAAATGAAAACGTCAAGGAGTATAAACCATGTATCAGCAAAAAGAATTTATGACTGAGTCAGAACAATATTTCTATAATATATTGAAAGAAATAGAAGAAGATTATGATGTAAAAATTCAGCCACAAATTAATCTAGCAAGTATTATCGAAAAAACAATAAATCATAAATATGCTAATGAACTCTTCAGAAACATTGACTTTGGCATATTTGATAAAAATTATAAAAAACTTTTATTAGCAATAGAAATAAATGGTTCCTCACATTATAGAACAGATAGAATTATACGTGGTAAAAAAGTAGATAAAATACTATCAGAAGCCAATATAAAACTAATAAAATTCTACACAGATTATCCAAATGAAAGATTATATGTAATAAATAGAATTTTAGATAATCTAGATTTATTAATATAAAATAGTAAAAGAGTAGGGGAGAAGAATGGAAAATTTCATAACACTATTTTTAGTAGTATTAGTAATAGGATTTATAGGAGAAATTATAAATAATATCTTATTTAATAATAAACAAATTAAAAAAAACAAGATAAGAAGTAATGAAAATATATATAGAGAAAAACCATTAATGACAAATCAGGTTAATTTAGGAACAATTATAGAAAAAATAAGTAGTGAAAAATTTGAAAATGAATTATTTCGTAATATTGATTATGGAATCTTTACAAATGACTTTTCAAAAGTATTATTATTAATTGAATTAAATGATCAAACACATAATCAACCACAAAGAAAAAAACGTGATATTAAAGTAAAAGAAATCTGTAACAAAGCAAATATTCCAATAATGACATTTTATACAAACTATCCTAATAATCAAGAATATGTAATTAATAGAATATTAAATAAAATAGAAAACAATACTGAAGGCAATAATATTGACGAAAATAATGAAATCTTATAAGAAGTTAACATAATATCAATTATAGGAAGTAAGATATATCTATAAAAACATGACAAATTAACTATATACAAATTATAATTACCAGATAAACTGTATTTATTACAGTCTTTTTTTATTTATTATTTAATAAATATTTATATAATTAAATTAATTTACATAAACATTTATCATAATACATAATGATTAAACATATCCATATCTTATTTACATATACATACATTTGTACTATATATATTATATTATGTACTTATCAATTAAATATAATAGCATTAATATATTCATCCCTACCAAAAGAGATATGGATAACTCCCCTCTTATTTTATTAATTTTTAAAATGCTCTAGAATCAATCGAAAATAAAAAAGATGGATAATTATCCACCTCGATTCATTCTAGAACACTTTCGTAAAATGAATCGAATATATAAAAGATGAGTAATTGTCCATCTCAATTTAAAAGAGAAAAATCTAAAGTTACATATTTTCTTTAAATTAGGAAATAATATAATTGAGGAGGTAAATAAACACATGAATAAAGGAACGATTAAATGTGATGTAGCAACATGTAAACACAATAACTGTGATAAGGGTTGCTGTGAGTTAAATGAAGTAAAAATAAGTTCTACTTGTGATGGAGATTGCTGTAAAAAAACTGAAGAAACTATCTGCCAAAGTTTTAAAAAAGCAAAGTAGGGGAAGAACACATTGAGACTTTCGAAAAAGTTGTGTAAATGGTAATTTTTACCTTCCGCACGAGGCATCAAAATGATGTCTCTTTTTCT